>JAAFGU010000290.1 GCA_010365205.1 Aromatoleum sp.
GCACGCCACCGGCGTTTGCCGCGTCGAGGTGCCCGCGATGGAGCCGGCCCCGGACGGCGGCAGCGTCGCCTGCCACCATTGGCGAGAGCTCGGGCCCGCGCCGCAAGGCTTCGCGCAGCGTCCCGCCAATTCGGTGCTCTCGCGCCTGCAGGCGGCGTTCATCCGACCGCCGACGATTTCCGGTTCCGGCGATGCGGCGGAAGCGTCCGTTTGCGCACCTGCGTCCTGATTCGTTCTACCCTTTGATTCCACCCCCCCAACCTTAGAGGCCTGCCATGACCCTTACGCGCTGTTTTCGAATCGCCCTGATCGGCGCCAGCCTGGGCCTTTCCGCGCTTGCCGCGCCGTTCGCGGCGCATGCCCAATCGACGCTTCGCATCGGCCTCGCCGAAGATCCGGACGTGCTCGATCCGACGCTCGCCCGCACCTACGTCGGCCGGATCGTATTCGCGTCGCTGTGCGACAAGCTCTTCGACATCGACGACAAGCTCGCCATCGTCCCGCAGCTGGCACTCTCGCACGAGACCTCCGCCGACGGGAAAACGGTCACGATCAAGCTGCGGCCCAATGTCCGCTTCCATGACGGCGAGGTGCTGGACGCCGCGGCGGTCAAATTCAATTTCGAGCGGAATCTCACCATGCAGGGCTCGTTTCGCAAGGTGGAAATCGCCCAGATCGACAAGGTGGACGTCGTCGATCCGCTGACGGTGCGGCTCTCGCTCAAGGCGCCGTTCGCACCGCTGATCGCGCAGCTCACCGACCGCGCCGGCATGATGGTGTCGCCCAAGGCGGCGCAGGCGGCCGGCGACAAGTTCGGCAACAAGCCGGTTTGCGCCGGCCCCTATCGATTCGTCGAGCGCGTTGCGCAGGACCGTATCGTCGTCGAAAGATTCCCCGACTACTGGGACAAGGGCCGAGTCCACATCGACCGCATCGTCTACCAGCCTATTCAGGATTCGACCGTGCGGCTCGCGAACCTCAAGGCGGGTCAGCTCGACCTGCTCGAACGCCTGCTCGCCACCGACGTCGACGAGGTGAAGAAGGACCCGAAGCTGAAGCTCGCCACCGGGACGGAGCTGGGATATCAGGGCATCACGATGAACGTCGGCAACGGCGAAAAGGCGAACACCCCCCTCGGCAAGAACCCCAAGGTGCGCCAGGCCTTCGAACTCGCGCTCGACCGCGACGCGATCAACTCGGTGGTGTTCAACGGTCTCAACAAAACGAACAACCAGTGGGTCAGCCCTTCCAATCCGTATTACATGCCGAAATTTCCGACGCCAACGCGCGACGTCGCCAAGGCGAAGGCGTTGCTGCGCGAAGCCGGCGTCAGCGCCCCGCTCGCCCTGGACTTCATGGTGCCGAACAACCCCGAAAGCCGCGCGGTCGCGGAGATGGTGCAATCGATGACCGGCGAGGCGGGCTTCGATCTCAAGATCCGCGTCACCGAATTCGCGACCTCGCTCAACGAGGCCGAAAAAGGCAATTTCAATCTCTACTTCTTAGCGTGGAGCGGCCGCACCGACCCCGACGGCAACATCTATTCGTTCGCGAGCTGCGGCGGCCCGCTCAACTACGGAAAGTACTGCGATCCGAAGATCGACGAATTGCTCACCAAAGCGCGCACCGGGACCACCTTGGCTGCGCGCAAGGCCACCTACGAGGAAGCGGCGACGAAGATCCTCGGCGAAGGCGGCGTGCTGTATCTGTATCACCGCACGCTGCTGTTCGCCCAGAACACCCGGCTAGACGGATTCAAGGTCATGCCGGACGGCCTCATCCGCGTGACCGACCTCCGGCTCAAATAAGGCGTCGCGCGCCATCATCGTCACCGGCTGCACGGGTCCCAAGGCCGCAGCAGGCCGCAAGACCCGCCGACCGCCGGACGCGTTGCCACCGACTCCCGCCAGAGGAACGATCCGCCGATGCTCGAGTTCCTTCCCCGCAGGCTCGCGCAGCTGATCCCGACGTTGTTCCTGGTGTCGGTGATCATCTTCCTGTTGCAGCAGCTGCTGCCGGGCGACCCGGCGCGCGTCATGGCGGGCGAGGAAGCGGACCCCGCGGTCATCGAACAAATCCGCAAGCAGTACCGGCTCGACCGGCCGCTGCCGATCCAATACCTGTACTGGATCAAGGGCGTGGTCAGCGGCGATCTCGGCGAATCGATGCGGATCAAGAAGCCGGTGGCCGAGCTCGTCCGCGAAAAGCTGCCGGTGACGCTGCAGCTCGCGACGATGGCGATGCTGTTCGCGCTCCTCATCGGCATCCCGGCCGGCATCCTGTCGGCGGTGAAGAAGAATACGGCGTGGGATTGGGGCGCGAATCTCTTTGCGCTCTGGGGTCTGTCGACCCCCAATTTCTGGTTGGGCATCCTGATGATCTTCCTGTTCTCGGTGAAACTAGGCTGGCTTCCGGCGTCCGGCTTCGTCAGTCCGGCCGAAGATTTCCGGCAGTCGATCGCCACGACGATCATGCCGGCATTCGTGCTCGGCAATGCGATTGCCGCGGTGCTGATGCGGCACATGCGCTCGGCGATGCTGCAGGCGATGGGCGCCGATTATGTTCGCACCGCGCGCGCGAAGGGCCTGCTGGAAAGGACGGTGATCCTGAAGCATGCGCTGCGCAACGCGCTGACGCCGGTGATCACGCTGGGCGCACTGGAGTTCGGCACGCTGCTGTCGGGCGCGGTGCTGACCGAGCAGGTGTTCTCCATTCCGGGCTTCGGCAAGCTCATCGTCGACGCGGTGTTCAATCGCGACTACGCCGTGGTGCAGGGTGTCGTCCTCGTCACCGCGACGACCTATATCCTGCTCAACCTCTTCGCCGATATCGCGTATGTGCTGGTCAATCCGCGTCTGCGTCGTTAGGCGAGTCCGGTGACGCAACGCGCGGTCGGAATCGCCATGAGCCCCGCCGGGCCGGGCGAGACATTGCCCGAACTTTCCTCGCCACCGTCGACCGCGGGCGACACGCCGCTCTCCCGCGCGCTGCGGCGGCTGCTGCAGCGCAGGACGGCGGTGTTCGGGCTGGTAGTCGTTGTGGCGCTGGTAGTGCTCGCGATCGCCGCGCCGTGGATCGCGCCGTTCGACCCGCTGCTGACGAGCTTCTCGCTGGTGCGCAAGGCGCCGAGCGCCGCGCACTGGTTCGGCACCGACGAAGTGGGACGCGATTTGCTGTCGCGGGTGATCTGGGGCACGCGTGCGTCGCTGGGCGCCGGGGTGGTCGCCGTGTCGATCGCGGCCGGCGTCGGGGTTCCGGTGGGCATGCTCGCCGGTTACGCGGGCGGCGCGGTCGACGCCGTCATCAGCCGCCTCGCGGACGCGATGCTGGCGATTCCATTCCTGATCCTCGCGATTGCGCTCGCCGCGTTCCTCGGGCCGAGCCTCACCAACGCGATGATCGCGATCGGCATCACCGCGACACCGATTTTCGTCCGCCTCGCGCGTGGCCAGGTGCTGGCGGTCAAGGCCGAGGAATACGTCGAAGCGGCACGCGCCGTCGGCAATCCGCCGCTGCGCATACTGCTGCGGCATATCCTGCCGAACATCCTGCCGCCGATCATGGTGCAGGCGACGCTGGCGATCGCGGCGGCGATCATCGCCGAAGCCAGTTTGTCGTTTCTCGGCCTCGGGCAGCAGCCGCCCGCGCCAAGCTGGGGGTCGATGCTCAATACGGCGCAGCGGTTCCTGACGCAGGCATCGTGGATGGCGATCTTCCCGGGGTTCGCCATCTTTCTCGCCGTGCTCGCGTTCAATCTGCTCGGCGACGGGCTGCGCGACGCGCTGGATCCGAAGAGCGGCTGAGGCCGCTC
>JAAFGU010000291.1 GCA_010365205.1 Aromatoleum sp.
CGGCGGCGCCGTGCGTGGCGCTCGGCGCCGCGGCGGCCGCGCGCGAGGTCGAGCTGATGGTCAAGGTCTATCCGGACAGCTATCATGGCTTCGACGCACCGGGAGGCCGATTGCAGGTGCTCGCCGACGTGCCCAACGGCGTCAACCCGGGTCGCGGCGTGACGGTGGCACCGAATTTCCAAGCGCGTGCCGACGCGTATGCTCGCGTTCGGGCGATCCTCCGCGCGGCGATCGGGCAAGCCGCTGCCGGACAGCCGCACCGAAGTCACGCTGCGCAATTTCGGTTACGGCGACGGCGAGGATTGGGCGAAGGCGAAAGCGTATTTCGCCAACGCGTGGCCGGCGGTGATGGACAGTCTGGAGAAACGGTTCGCTAAGAGAACCTAAGGTGTCAGCGACGCCCACCGATCCCGCTGGGGCTGCGCCAGATCATTCGGCGCATGGCGACTGGGCGAAGTCAACAGCATGTCCAATCTTCTGATACGACACCGGAGTTGTTGCGCGATCGCGGCGCTCGCGATGCTGTTCGCGCACGTGAGTGATTCGTGGGCCGCCCATATCGCATATGGTTACGGCCAACCGCTCGCGCATGGGTTCGCATCTGCGTACATCTTCGATGTGACACCGGGCACTACCGGACCCGGCGAGCCTCCCATTGTTCAGATAGTAGGGAGGGTGGTTAGCATCTATTTGAATCTCCCCTACGAACCGGGGCCGGAAACATCGCTCGTTACCTATACGGAATTTGGCCCGCTCGAGGAGGGGGACTATGAGGTCAACCTCTATGCGGCCATCTATGCCGCGGACGCCGCGAGACCAGAGTATTCACTGCGGGGCTCTTTTCCGCTGACAGTGGTCTCACTTGGGAACATGCGGCATACCTACGAGTACTACTACGCAGCGAAAAACCACTACTTCATCACGGGCGATCGCGATGAAATCCTGGCGCTCGACACGGGGCAGTTTCCCGGCTGGACACGCACCGGGCAGCAGTTTTGGAGTTTCGTTCCCCTACAACCCAATCCGTCGACCTTGGCGCCTGTGTGCCGGTTCTACGGACTGCCTTCGGCTGGCCTCGATTCACACTTCTTTTCGTCGAGCGTGGCGGAGTGCCAGTACGTACAAGACCACTGGCCCTATGCGTGGCAGCTCGAGGCGCAGAATGTATTTGAGGTGGTGCCATTGGATTCATTTACCGGGCATTGCCCGCCCAGTACCCGCCCAGTCTACCGGCTGTACAACAATCAACCTGATATCAACCATCGGTACACGTATTATCCCCAAACGATAGATCTGATGGTTGCGCAGGGCTGGACAAACGAAGGCCAGGTGTGGTGCAGCGCTCTCTATCCTTGATCGTGCATCGGTGGCTCGGGGCGAAAGTCGCGCGTCGCGCTATTCCTCGCGTCCGAACAGGCGTGCTACGTCACCGGCGCGATCGTCCCGATGGACGGCGGCGCCGATCCGGTGATCTGAGAAGCGAACGCCGGCAGGGTAGCGACACCCGCGCCGCCGCGACAATAACGCAGAGGGAAGCACCATGCTCACCGATATCGAGATTGCCCAGCGCGCCGTGCTGTTGCCGATCGGCGCGATCGCCGCCAAGCTAGGCATCCCCGACGAGGCGATCGAGCCGTACGGCCGCACGAAGGCGAAAATCTCGCTCGACTGGCTCGCCGGTCTCGCCGGACGCCAGGACGGTCGGCTGGTGCTGGTCTCGGCGATCAGCCCGACACCCGCCGGCGAGGGCAAGACCACGACGGTCGTCGGTCTGGGCGACGCCCTCAACCGGATCGGGAAAAAGGCGGCGATCTGCCTGCGCGAACCTTCGCTGGGGCCCGTGTTCGGGATGAAGGGCGGCGCCGCCGGCGGCGGCTACGCTCAGGTGGTGCCGATGGAGGACATCAACCTCCATTTCACCGGCGACTTCAACGCTATCGGCGTCGCCAACAATCTGCTCGCGGCGTTGATCGACAACCACGTCCATCACGGCAACGACCTCGGCATCGACGTCCGCCGCATCACGTGGAAGCGCGTCGTCGACATGAACGACCGCGCCTTGCGCGAAATCACCGTGGCGATGGGCGGTCCCGGCAACGGCTACCCACGGCAGGACGGCTTCGACATCGTCGTCGCCTCCGAGGTGATGGCGATCTTCTGCCTCGCCGAGTCGCTCGCCGATCTGAGGACGCGGCTGGGCAACATCGTCGTCGGTTACACCCGCGACCAGAAACCGGTGCGCGCGAGCGATCTTGCCGCGCACGGCGCGATGACGGCGCTGCTGCGCGACGCGATCAAGCCGAACCTGGTGCAGACGCTCGAGAACAACCCCGCGCTCATCCATGGCGGCCCATTCGGCAACATCGCGCATGGATGCAACTCGGTGATCGCGACGAAGGCGGGGCTGAAGCTCGCAGACTACGTCGTCACCGAGGCGGGATTCGGCGCGGATCTCGGCGCCGAAAAATTTATCGACATCAAGTGCCGCAAGTCGGGGCTGCGGCCGGACGTTGTCGTGCTGGTCGCCACGGTGCGTGCGCTCAAGTTCCACGGCGGCGTCGCGGTGGACGATCTGACGCGGGAAAACCTCCCGGCGGTGGAAAAGGGCGTGGCCAACCTCGAGCGCCACCTCATCAACGTCCGCGCCAACTACGGGCTGCCCTGCGTCGTCGCGATCAACCATTTCGCGACGGACACCGACGCCGAAATCGCGCTGCTGCAAAGAAAGATGGCGCATCACGACGCGCCGGTCATCGTCGCGCGTCACTGGGCCGAGGGCGGGGCCGGCGCCGAGGACCTCGCGCGCGCGGTGGTCGCGACGATCGAGCGCGTACCCGCGGACTTCCGCTTCGTCTATGACGACGCCGACACGCTCTGGGACAAGATCAACAAGGTCGCGAAGACGATCTACGGCGCGTCGGAAGTCACCGCCGACAGCAAGGTCCGCACGCGGATCCGGCAGCTGCAGGCCGACGGCTACGGCCATTACCCGGTGTGTGTCGCCAAGACGCAGTATTCGTTCTCGACCGATCCGCTGCTGCGCGGCGCGCCGTCGGGGCATGTGGTCAATGTCCGCGAGGTGCGGCTCGCGGCCGGCGCGGAATTCGTGGTGATGGTGTGCGGCGACGTGATGACGATGCCGGGGCTGCCCAAGGTGCCGTCGGCCGCGAAGATCGACGTCATGCCGGACGGAAGGATTGTCGGGCTGTTCTGACGCCGCCGTTCGCTGGGGTCGACCGCCGCGGCGTTGGCGGGCGCGCGTGGCGGCCTCGTCCGCCATGCGCCGCCCGCGGTTGCCGAATGTCATCCAACGACCCCGCCTTTGCCCTCAGTCGGCGCTCGCCTGCGCCGGCATCCGGGCTTCGGCGCCTGCCATGGCGACGGCGTTGCGGTGCAATGTCGCGACTACCGCTTCGTGCTGCCGCGTCTGGGCGTCGGTCAGCGCGCCGCGATAGAGCGGCAACGCGACGGTGCCGACCATGTACAGCGCGACCATGCAGAGGAGCAGTCCTTCGAACGTCGAGCCGATCGCCGGCGCCCGCTTCCACCCGCAACGCTCTTCCGGGTGTGTATCGCATTTCTGGTTTGTCCTCGCCATGATGTTCTCCTGTGAACGGTATCGAGCGCGTTTGCTCTCTCGATGGTTCGGAGCTTAGGAGGAGAGGCGGGCCAGCGATATCCCGCGAAGGCGTTGGCGCATCCCGTGAAGGTGCGATGGTCGGCCGGGACCGCCGGGACGGGGCGCGAGCGGGTCCGCGTCTCCGTCCGTGCGCACGCGGCCATCGCTGGTAC
>JAAFGU010000292.1 GCA_010365205.1 Aromatoleum sp.
GACGCCTTCGCGCGCGAGGCGCAAGTCCGCCGTGTCGAAATAGGTGCTGACGAGGTGTGTGGTTCGCCCCCGGCCGCGCTTCACTGCGGTTAGCGCAGGGTCGCGCAGCAGCGCCGGCAGCCGCGATATCGCCGCGTAGTCGAGCGCGAGCTTGAGTTCGATTTCCGCGGGCATCGACGCTCCGGACGTGCGAGTCGCGCGTTACGCGGTATCCGCGAGCTTCACGCGGCGCTGGCGAACGGCCGCCGCGAGCCCCTTCAGCACGTCGACGCTGGCGTCCCAGCTGATACAGGCGTCGGTGATCGAGACGCCGTACTCGAGCGGCTGTCCGGGCACGAGGTCCTGGCGTCCCGCGTTGATATGGCTTTCCACCATGACGCCGAAGATCCGGTCGTCACCGCCGGCGATCTGCGTGGCGACATCGTGCGCGACCTCGATCTGGCGCTCGTGCTTCTTCTGGCTGTTCGCGTGCGAACAGTCGATCATCAGCTTGGCGGCGAGTCCCGCGTGTGCGAGTTCGCTGCAGGTCGCGGCAACGCTCATCGCATCGTAGTTGGTGGTCTTGCCGCCGCGCAGGATGATGTGGCAGTCCTCGTTTCCGGAAGTGTGGACGATCGCCGAATGGCCGCCCTTGGTCACGGAGAGGAAATGATGCGGCGCCGACGCCGCTTTGATCGCGTCGACGGCGATACGCACGTCGCCGTCGGTGCCGTTCTTGAAGCCGACCGGGCACGAAAGGCCCGATGCCAGCTCGCGGTGCACCTGGCTTTCGGTCGTCCGCGCCCCGATCGCTCCCCAGGCGATGAGATCGGCGAGATATTGCGGCGTGATCATGTCGAGGTACTCGGTGCCGGCCGGCAGCTCGAGTTCGTTGACCTCGAGCAGGATCCGCCGCGCGAGCCGCAGTCCGTCGTTGATATGGTAGCTGTCGTCGAGGTGGGGATCGTTGATGAGGCCCTTCCATCCGACGCTCGTGCGCGGCTTCTCGAAATACACGCGCATCACGACGATGAGTTCCGAGGTCAGTTCCCGCTTCAACGCCGCAAGCCGGGTCGCGTAGTCGATCGCGGCGGCGTAGTCGTGGATCGAACAGGGGCCAACGACGACCAGAAGGCGGTCGTCGGCGCCGTGCAGGACGCGATGAATGGCCCGGCGCGCCTCGAACGTCGTGGCGGCGGCGCACTCCGAAGCGGGAAACTCCCGCAACAGGTGCGTCGGCGGCGCGAGTTCCTTGATCTCGCGGATCCGGGTGTCGTCGATCGCCAGACTGGCCGTCGGGTGGGAGCTTGCGGCAGTCCGGTTGCGGTAGGCGCTGGACGTCGGCACGGCGGTCCTCCGTAGAGGTTTTATGAGCAAAAACAGGATTTTACCAGACAACGCCCGGCGCGCGGCGGATTGGATATACCCGCATGTTGCGATGCATCAGGCCAAATTGCCACACCGGGCGCCCGCCGGTCGGCGAAATCGTTGCCTCCGGCGATAGCCTTGCCGTAGACTTGGTTCGAACCCGCCAAATTTCGATTCGGCGTCGGAATGGCCTGCAGATGTCGGTGCAAGCCCTGAATATCCGGCAGTTTCCGGTCAGTTTCTTTGACGACCTACCGCGCTTTCGAGAAATTCAAAGTGAAGAAAATGCTGGCCCTGGCGATGCTGGGCGCGTTTGTCGCCGTCGCGTCACAGGTTTTCGCGGCCGAGAATGCGCAGCAGGAGCGCATGAAGGCGTGCAACGCCGAGGCCGCCGACAAGAAGGGCGACGAACGCAGCAAGTTCATGAGCAGTTGCCTGTCGACGAAGAAGCTCGCGCAACAGGAAAAGATGAAATCCTGCAACGCGAAGGCCGTGGACAAGAAGGGTGACGATCGCAAGCAATTCATGAACGAGTGCCTGAAGTCCTGACGCTCCGGTTTTCGCAGAACACGGCCGTGTGACCTCCTGTCCACCCGGCCGCGATTGACAGGGCCGCACCGGGCAACCGGATGCGGCCTTGTTTTATCCGGTGCCGGCGGCCGATGCGGGGCAGCGCGGCAACCGGCCGGCGTCAGGCACTCTTGCGAATCAGCAGGCCCTTGAGGTAATCGCCTTCGGGAAACGCGAGCGCCGCGGGATGGTCGGCCGAGGGGCCGAATCGGCCGATCACCGCCGCATCTGCGCCCGCATCCAGCGCGGCGCCGCCGACGATCTTGCGGAACAGGCCGGCATCGACGCCGCTGGAGCACGAGAACGTCGCCAGCAGGCCGCCGGGACGCAGAAGTTTCAGCGCCCACAGATTGATGTCTTTGTACGCACGCGAGGCGCGCTCGGCGTGCTGCGCGGTCGGCGCGAATTTCGGCGGATCGAGCACCACCAGATCGAAACTTGCCCCGGCGTCGCGCAGCTTGCGCAGCTCGGCGAACGCATCGGCGTCGCGCCACTCGGCGCGCTCGGCGGGCAGCATGGCGTTCCGCGCAAGATTTGCGCGGGCGAGCGCCAGCGCACCGGAGGAGCTGTCCACCGACAGCACCCGCGACGCGCCGCCCGCGAGTGCCGCGAGCGTGAACCCGCCCGTATAGCAGAACATGTTGAGCGTCTCGCGGCCCGCGGCGAGCGCGCGCACCGCCGCGCGGCTGTCGCGCTGGTCGAGATAGAAGCCGGTTTTCTGACCGGCTGCGACGTCGACCTCGTAGCGAAGCCCGGCCTCGACCAGCGAAACGGTATCCGGCAGCGTCCCGGACGCGACGCCGTTGCGCGGAGCGAGTCCCTCGATCGTGCGCACGTCCGCGTCCGAGCGCTCGTAGACGCAGATGACACCGGGTTGCGCCGCCAGTGCCTCGACGATCGAATCGCGCCACCGTTCGGCACCGGCCGACGACAACTGCATCACGATCGTCTCGCCGTACCGGTCGGCGATGACGCCGGGAAGGCCGTCCGACTCGCCGTGGATCAAGCGGCAGCCCGTGTGGTCCGCATCGAGCATGCCGTCGCGCGCGGCAATGGCCATGGCCACGCGGCGGGCGAAGAACGCGGCATCGACGCATTCGAGCGCGTCGAACGTCCAGACCCGTGCCCGGATCTGCGACGACGGCGAGTACGCCGCCTGGCCGAGCAGTTTGCCGTCGTCGCCGATCACCGGAACGGTGTCGCCGCTCGCCGGCGCCCCGTCGACGCCGGCAACCGCGCCCGAGAAGATCCACGGGTGGCGCAATTTCAGCGACCGGTCGCGCCCGTGTTTCAGGCGCAGCGACGGACCGGCAGCGCGCGTCGCAGGCATTCGGTCAGCCGAGGGTAACGTCGGCAAGTCTGCCGACGGAGAACGCGAACGGGCGCCGGAACAACTCGGCGCGTGGCGTCCCAGCCTCCGCTCGCGCGCACGCGTCAGCGTCATAGAGAAAGGCCGATCGCTGTTCCTCCTGCCAGCTTTGGAGGGAATTAGACATGGACTCGTTCAGGGGTGGACGGCGGCAAACGCGGCGCGGATCGCATCGACGCGCTTTCGGTTGACGCCGAAATCGCTGCGCCCCAGCCGCGCCGCCGACCGGACATGAATGACATGCGCCGCCGCGTCGACGGCGAACTCCGCATCGTCGACGAAGCCCATCGTGGCGCTGGCGAATTCGGCGTGCAGGTAGCCGGGCTTCGCCGTGACGAGGCTTGCCCGCGGCATCGCGCGGATCACGCCGGCGAGCGACGCGGCGGCGGCCGCAGCGTCACCCTGAAACGGCAGCGGCGCAATCGCGTGATCGAGGTCGGAGGCCTGGCTCGACACGCAATTCGGCCGATCCGGGCATGGTGCCAGCCTGCCGTCGCG
>JAAFGU010000293.1 GCA_010365205.1 Aromatoleum sp.
CCGGCTAGCCGTCGCCGCGCTCGGAACGCGCGGCCCGGGGCGCGCCGCCGCTGCGGAACCATTCGTTGCCGCCGTAACCGAGCAGACCCATCGCCACCCGCACGACGCCGTAGGAAATCCAGAGCAGCGCCTTGTACACGCGCGGCCGCAGCGCCCAGTGCTGCGGCCGCACCGGCCGCGCGCCCTCCTCGATCAGCCGGACAAGCTCGATCCGCAGCTGGTCGGAAAAATAGGGATCGCGGACGAACACGTTGGCCTCGCGCGCCATCAGCAAACTGTACGGATCGATGTTCGACGACCCGACGGTCGCCCAATGGTCGTCGATCACCGCCACCTTCGCGTGCAGGAACGAGCGCCGGTATTCCTGGATCTCGATACCGGCGGCGAGCAGTTGACCGTACAGGGCGCGCGATGCGAAATGGAGCAACGCATATTCGACCCGCGCCTGCAGCACGAGCCTGACCTTGACGCCGCGCTGCGCCGCCGCAATCAGCGCGCGGCGGAACCGGATGCCGGGAAAAAAATACGAATTGGCAATCAGGATCTCGCGCTTCGCCGTGCGGATCGCCGCGAGATAGGCGCGCTCGATGTCCCGCCGATGGCGCACATTGTCGCGAATCACGAACTTGGCGGTCTGCGCGCCGGCGCGCTGGCCGTGCGTAGGCGATGGGAACAGCGGCACCTCGCTCCTTCTGAACTGGACGAGTTCGTTGAGAGCCCAGACCCGCTGCATCGTCTGCACAATCGACGTCAGCATCGGTCCCTCGACCTGTACGGCGAAATCGACCCGCGGCGGCCGCTGCCCCGGAGTGTTCATGTCGTCGATGATGTTGATGCCGCCGACGAAGGCAATGCGCCCGTCGACGTGGCAGAGTTTTCGATGCAGCCGCCGCAGCCGGTGCGAGCGGAACTGCCAGGGCGCGATTTCCGGACGGTACATCAGCAGCGCGACGCCCGCGCGCTCGAAATCGTGCTCGATCGCGCGCGTCAGGTAGTGGCGGGCGCCCCAGCCATCGACCAGCACCCGCACGGTGCAGCCGCGGCCGGCGGCGCGCGTCAGCGCCTCGGTGACGTTGCGGCCGGCCTCATCGTCGGCGTAAATATACGTCTCGAGCCAGACCTCGCGCTCGGCGCGCTCGATCGCCGCGACCAGCGCCGGAAAATATTCGCCCCCGTTGCGCAGCAGCGTGATCCGGTTGCCCGGGGTGTAGCGGTTCATCGCGCGCGGCGGATGGCAGTGTCGAACGTCGCGGCCAGCGCCGCGTGGTCCGACAGACGCGCCGACGGAAATGCGTAGTGAACGTGCGCGCCGTCGATCACGAGCCCGCGTGCGTAGATTCGGTCGAGCCGGAACATCGGCAGGACCGACGGAAACGTCCGTGCCGGCCGCCCGCGTACGGCCTCGAACACCTCGACCACCCCCAGCGCATCGGTCATCATCCGGTTCGCCTTGTGCCGCCAGTCGTTGAAGTCGCCGGCGACGATGAGTGGCGCGTCCTTCGGCACGGTTTCCCGGATGCGCTCGCACAACGCGCGGATCTGCCATTGCCGCCCGCGCTCGAACAGGCCGAGGTGGACGTTTATGCAATGCAGCGACGGCCCGCGCGCGCCGAGCTTGATCTCGCAATGGAGCAGGCCGCGGCTTTCGAACGGGTGCGCGGAGATGTCCAGGTTTTCGTAGCCGATGATCGGAAAGCGCGACAGCAGCGCGTTCCCGTAGTGGCCGTTGCGGTTGGTCACGTTTCTGCCGTACGCGACCTCCTGCCACATTGTATCGGCGATGAATTCGTGCTGGGGCTTGACCGGCCAATCGTGGTGGCGCGCCGCGTGTCGCGCGTGAACGCCGACAACCTCCTGCAGAAACAGGATGTCGGCCGAGAGGCCGTGCAGCCGCTCGCGCAGCTCGTGGATGACCATCCGCCGGTTGAGCTGCGAAAAGCCTTTGTGGATATTGTAGGTGGCGACGGTGAAGCGCATGGGGGATCGAGAAGGGACAGCCTTGAAATTTTAGCCTCTTCGGCGCCGTCGCGCCGTCTACCGCGATCATCCGCGCCGTCCACATTCATCTGCCCGCGTCGGAGTTGACCCCCACGTTGCTCGGCGAGTTGCAACCGATGCGGCAGTGGCAGCGCTTGGCCGCCGCATTGCCGGCGCGCGCCTGATCGCGGTGCGTCGCCTCCGCCCCCGCCAGGTTCCGCGGCGAGGACCCGGCATAGACTTGAACCCGGACCGTGTATTCACGTAAGGTTCGACCGGGCGCGCCGACCATTGCGGTGGATCGGCAGCGCGCCGTCCCGTACGACCCCATTCCCTTCGACAGGAGATTTCACCATGAACCATCAGACCACGATCCAGGCCGCGCTCGCCGGCATCCTCGCCCTCGGCGTCGCCGCGTCGGTGTTCGCCCAGCCCGTGACTCCGCAGGCCGGCCAGGAAAAGTGCTACGGCATCGCGAAGGCCGGCCAGAACGACTGCGGCACCGCGAAGCACGCCTGCGCCGGACTGGGCGCGAAGACCGACAACGACAAGACCGAATGGAAGTACGTCGCCAAGGGCACGTGCGAAAAAGTCGGCGGCTCCTCGAAGGTTCCGAAGTAATCCGGCGCCGTCCGAGCGATCCGGCCCGAAGCCACGCGCTCCCGGCCGGAGCGTTATCCATGCCCGTCCGCACCAACTTGCCCACTGCAGCCGGCATCGGCCTGCGCGCGCCGCACGTCGCCGAGGTGCTGCGCGAGCGGCCGCCGGTCGCCTGGTTCGAAGTCCACAGCGAGAACTACTACGCCGATGGCGGGCCGGCGCTCACGGCGCTCGATCGCATCCGCGCCGACTATCCGCTGTCGCTGCACGGCGTCGGGATGTCGCTCGGCTCGACCGACCCGCTCGACCGCGGACATCTCGCCAAGCTGAAACGGCTGATCGCGCGCGTCGATCCCTGCGCCGTCTCCGAGCACCTGTGCTGGAGCGGCGTCGGCGGCCGGCATCTGAACGACCTGCTGCCGCTGCCCTACACCGAGGAGGCGCTCGACCACGTCTGCGCCCGCGTCGCCGAAGTGCAGGATGCCCTCGGCCGCGAACTTCTCGTCGAAAACGTCTCGTCGTACCTCGCATTCGCCGACTCGACGATTCCCGAGTGGGAGTTCGTCGCCGCCGTCGCCCGTCGCACCGGCTGCAAACTCCTGTGCGACGTCAATAACATCTACGTCAACGCCGTCAACCACGGCTTCGACGCCGACGCGTACCTCGCCGCACTGCCGCCGGCGGCGGTCGCCGAGATCCACCTCGCCGGCTTCGACGCGGGTGGACCGTGCCTGATCGATACCCACGGCGCGCCGGTGGCGCCGGACGTGTGGGCGCTGTACGCGCGGGCAATCGCCCGCTTCGGCCCGCGGCCAACGCTGATCGAGTGGGACACCGACATTCCCGCGTTCGCCGTGCTGCAGCGCGAGGCCGCGACGGCGCAATCGATCCTGAAAACGCGCGATGCCGTCGCTGCGTGAGCTGCAGCAGGGTTTCGCCGACGCGGTGCTGGGGCCGCCTGACGCGCCGCCCGCATTCGACGTGTCGCCGCCGCGAACCGGCGCGGAACGGATCGCGATCTACCGGACGGCGCTGCTCGCGAATTACCGACGCGCGCTGTCCGCGTCCTACCCGGTCGTCAAGCGTCTGACCGGCGCGCCGTTCTTCCACGCCACCGTCGACGCGTTCGCCCGCGCGCATCCGTCGACCAGCGGCGATCTCAATATCTACGGCGATACGTTCGCGGGTTTTCTCGCCGACTACG
>JAAFGU010000294.1 GCA_010365205.1 Aromatoleum sp.
GCTCGCCTCGGCGATACCGTGGCGCTCGAGGCATTCATGATGCGGGAATTCTTCGCCGAAGCACGGACGCGCGAACAGGACAAATGAGCGCGACCCGCCGGCCGCCGTGCGATGGCCGGCGGGGGGAGCGGGTCAGCGCCCGTCCTATCATGCAGGTTGGCTGGCCCGGCTTGGACTACTTGTTGCGTTCCTGCCCGCGCTCCTCACCCTTGTCGCGATTTCTATCCTTGCCTTGCGCCTGCGGCTTTGTCTGCTCATGCGGCGCGACATCCTGTGGCGCCCGCTTCCTGTCGCGCTGGGCGGCCGCGCCCTGCGGCGGGGGAGGTAGTTGCTGCGGAGCGGCACCTTGCACGTTCTCGCCACCTCGCGCGGAATGCGCGGTTCGCGGCGCTGCCGGGACGCCCGGAGCAAGCGACGGCTGCCGGGTGTTTTGCTGCGAATTCTGCGGCCCGGCGTTGCTGTTCTGGTGCTCGCGCGGCCGTCCTCGCGTCGGCGCTGCGGGCGCCTCCCGCATACCCTGCTGCTGATAATGCTGCTGCACGACGACCTCACGCGGCCGGTAGCGATAGTTCTGGCTTTGCAGCACCGACTGCTGCTCTACGCGCGGATAGCGATCGCCGGAGTACTGCCGCTGGTAGAGGGGCAGCGGCGCGAGAGCCGGAACAGAACCGCGGTTCCACCGGTCCCATCCGCTGTGCTGCACCTCCCAGGCATTGCCCCAATGCTCGCCCCAGCGAGGCGGTGCATCCGAGCGCCACCCGCGAAAGTACAGGGGCGGACGCCGGTAATAGCGCACGGGGATTCGCAGCACGTACAGCGGCACGACCTCCGGCCCGACCAGCGCCCAGGGCCCGTTGTACCAGGAACTCGCATACCAGTTGTCTTCCTGGTAGACCCAGTACATGCCGTCGTAAAAGAAGAAATTCGAGTTGAGCTGCGGCGCGTAGTAGACCGGATAGCCCGGCACCGGGACCAGCTGCGGGTAGTACGGCAGGTTGAAACCGATGCTGACGCCGGGAAGGCCGATGCCAATGCTCACCTGAGCCGTGGCAGGAGTCACCGAGCAGAGCAGCATCCAAAGGCCAATGATTGCGTAGCGCATGATCCGTCCTCCGTTCGGCACCCGAGGTTGCCGAAGTAATACGTTGACGGAACGGAAATAAACGCCCGTTCCGATTAGAGGTTATCGGCCGACAGCTTGGCCGATCCGTTTACGACCGTCTGTGCGATAACGCACGCGACGAGGTAGCTTCGAAACGCGCGGCCAACGGAAACGGTTGACGTCCACCCGGCACGTCAGCGGGTTCGTTCGCCACGTCAGGAGCGCCGATCCTTCATCACGTAGGAAGGCTCGGCGAACAGCGACGCGATGGCAACAGCCTCGATATCGTGGTTGTCCGGAACGAGAAACAGGATCGGCGTGATCAGTTCCTCGAAAATTCCCCTCAGGCTGCGCGCGCCTGTCTTGTACTCGGTCGCCAGTTCGGCGATTTGCTCGAAAACCCGCGGATCGACGGTCAGTTCGACGCCTTCGTTGCGGAAAATTTGCCGGAATTGGCCGTAGATGCAGTTTTCCGGCTCGGTCATGATCCGGACCAGCATCTTCCGGGTGAGATCGTGAAACCGGGCGATGACCGGCAGCCGCCCGGTGAATTCGGGAATCAACCCGAAACTGAACAGGTCGGTTGGCTTCACGCGCGAGTTCAACCGATCCATCATTTGCCGGTTGTCGCCGGCGGTCGTCGAGATGTAACCGTAGCTGTTCGACTGCGCCATGATCTCTTCCAGGCCGATGAACGCGCCGCCGCAGATGAACAACGTGTTGCCGGTGTCGATGTAGCGCGCGTTGCCCAGCTTGACCGGGGAGCCCTCCATGATCTTCAGCAGCGCGTGCTGGACGCTTTCGCCCGAAACGCTCTGCGGCTGTCCGCCGGTTGCCTTCAGCTTGTCGATTTCATCGATGAAGACGATGCCGTTCTGCGCCCGGTCGATGTCGCCGCCGGCCTTCTCGACCAGCCGCTGCAGGACGGCCTCGATTTCTTCGTTGACGTATCGGGATTGCGCCAGCGCGGTGGCTTCGGCGGTGACGAACGGAACGCCCAGAATCCGCGACAGCGTTTCGCAGAGCAGGGTCTTGCCGGTGCCGGAAGGGCCGACGAGCAGCACGTTGCTTTTGGCGATCGGGGAATTGTCCTGCCGCGATTTCTCGATTTTCTTGAAATGCGTGTAGACGGCGACGGCGACGATCTTCTTTGCGTCGTCCTGACCGATCACGTGCTGATCGAGGCATTTCACGATGAAACTCGGCGTCATTCTCCTGTCGAGCAAGGGTGTTTCCCGAAGGTTGGAGTCGCTCACGATACCGTTCCCGTCCTGCGGCGGAATTGCCGCGTAGGGCAACCGTGCGAGTGCCTCGCCGCAACGGGTCCCGGCGGGCATCGCGGTCGATAGCTTGCCACACAAACGACCGCAGGCAAGCCTGCGGCAACGGGATAGCGGCGAAGTTCGGCGCGATCCGCCGGCCCGGAGCCTCGATCGTTGCGCAACGATGGCGGCACGGGACGCCGGGCCGGCGCCCGCGCGCCGCAGTCGGCCCACACGACCGATCGGCCAGCGAAAGAAGACGTCGACCGTCGGAAGGCGCGACCGCAGCGCCTTGCCGACCGCAAGCGCTTGGCCGAGAATGGAAGGGCCGCGACGCAGCCGCGTCGCGCGAATTGCGCTGCCGAAGGAGCGTAACAATGAAGCGACTCGCGATTGTGCTGTTGACCACGCTGTTGGGCCTTGCCGGGCCGCTCTATGCTGCCGACACGGCCCCGAAGGCGGCGGCGAAGACGGCGGCGGTGCAGCCGGCGGCCGGAGACAAGATCGACATCAACCGGGCAAAGGCCGACGAACTGATGAAGCTCGACGGCATCGGCGAGGTCCGCGCCAAGGCGATCATCAAGGGCCGGCCGTACAAGGGCAAGGACGAGCTCGTCGAGAAGAACATCGTGCCGCAGGCCGTTTACGACAAGATCAAGGACCAGATCATCGCCAAGCAGAAATAACGCGGCGCGGGGCGCGCGGATCGTCGCCTCACGCGCGGCGGACTCGCGGAGCATGACGCGTGTACGATGGGATCGATGGGTGTCGTGCCGCGCCCATCGTCTCCCATTGCAAACCCTTGCTTTCGATTCGCGCCCTCGCCAAATCCTACGCCGGTCCGCGCCAGCGGACCGTGTTGCGCGGAATCGATCTCGAACTCCATCCGGGCGACTATGTTGCGGTGATGGGCGAATCGGGGATCGGCAAGTCGACGTTGCTCAATCTGGTCGCGGGGCTCGATCGCCCCGACGCCGGGTCGATCGCGCTCGACGGCGTCGAGTTGACCGGCCTTAACGACGACGCGCTCACCGGGCTGCGCCGCCGGCAGATGGGGTTCGTGTTCCAGGCGTTCCACATCCTGCCCTACCTGTCGGTGGCGCAGAACGTGGCGCTGCCGCTCGCGCTCAACGGCAGCACCGGCGATGAAGCCGAGCGCCGAGTCGCGGCGATGCTCGCAGAGGTCGGACTCGCCGATCGCGCGGCGAGCATGCCGCGCGAACTTTCAGGCGGCGAGCTGCAGCGCATTGCGATCGCGCGCGCTCTCGTCCACGGTCCGCGCTTGGTACTCGCCGACGAACCGACCGGCAATCTCGACCCCGACAGCGCCGGCCAGGTGCTGCAGCTTCTGCGCGAGCGCATCAAGGACGGCGCCGCCGCGGGCATCCTCGTCACGCACTCGCGCGCGGCGGCGG
>JAAFGU010000295.1 GCA_010365205.1 Aromatoleum sp.
GCCGATCCAGCGCACCGCGGCGGATCCGCGCGGACGAGCGGTTAACGGGGCCGGCGCCGCCTTGAAGAGCGGCTGCGTACCCGCATGCATATTGCGCGCGCGCCGCCACGCGATGCGCCGCGCGGCGGCCGCTTTCACGACGTTTCGGATCAAGCCTGGCATTGGTTTCCCGTCTGTATGAGGCCGGGTTCGCACCTGCGCACGCCGCCTGCACAGCCTTAGCGGGGGGCCTCGAAAAGCCGCGTTCGCCACTACGGTTTGTCGCCATTTTTCGCAGGCCGGTCCGCCGATTCTGCGTCTCGTCGCAATCGGCTGGCGGCGCGTGGCGCCTTTGCCTACAGTGCTTACATCGCAACGCCACATTGAAAGGAACTACCATGAACATCCTCAGGAACTTTGAAGCAGCATTCGTCGTGGCCCTCGGTGTGGCCGCCTCCGCCAGCTTCCTGGCGCCGTCGCCTGATGGGTTGAATGCCGCGTCGCCGCAAGCGGTGAGCATCGCGACGCAATCGAGGATGGCGGTGGTGAACGTGCCGGCGAAGCGCATGAGCGCGCAGGAGAAGCAGCGTTCGCTGGAAGACGAACGCAAGCTGCTGAAACAGGGCGCCACGGTCGCCAGCAGGATTTGAGCGCGTCAGTACGGTAGCGCGCATCGCGTTTTCCCGAATCTGTTTCAGTTGTAAGCATCTGATTCAAATCTCCGAATCGAAGGTTCAGCTTGTTATATTGAATCGTATGCTTTGAAACGGAGATAAAAATGAAACGCACACTGACCCTCGCAACAATGATCGCCCTTGGCGCCGCAGCCTGGATGCCGTTGCCTTCGATGGCGCAGACCGGCTTTAACGTGGTGATCAATTCCGCCCCGCCGCCGCCCCGTTTCGAAAGCGTGCCGGCGGCGCGCCGCGGCTACGTCTGGTCGCCAGGCTACTGGAACTGGGACGGCGGCCGCCACGTCTGGCTGGCCGGCCACTGGGAACCGGAGCGTAACGGCTACCAGTACCAGTCGCGCGAATGGGTTCGCGACGGCGGCGGCTACCGCCTGCGCGACGGCGGCTGGCAGCCGATGGCGCAAGTGCGCTACGACGAAATCCGCGTAGCCCCGCCGGCGCCGCGTTATGAACGGCTCCCCCGCATGCGCGACGGCTATGTGTGGCAGCCGGGTTACTGGGATTGGCGTGGCAACCGCTACGAGTGGATCTCCGGTATCTGGATCGCCGAACGCCCGGGCTACGTGTACTCGCAGCCGAACTGGGTGCAGCGCGATGGCCGCTGGTTCATGGAACCGTCGCGCTGGAGCGCCCGCGGTGGCCGCGACCGTGACCACGACGGCATCCCGGACCGCTACGAGCATGGCCGCGACCGAAACCGCGACGGCATCCCCGATCGCCTCGAGCACAACGGCCGCCGCGACCAGGACCGTGACGGCGTGCCGAACCGGCGCGATCACGACCGTGACGGCGATGGCGTGCCAAACAATCGCGACGCCCGTCCGGACAATCCGAACCGCTACTAACAACGTAGCTTAGAAAAGCGCCTACGGGCGCTTTTTTATTGTGTACGAGGAAACCGGGGTCAGCCCCCTAAAGGAAGAACCGGGTCTGCCCCTGCTCAGGGCTTGAGGTATTTGTCGAGGAAGACGAGGATCCGGGCGCTCGCCTCCGCCTGGTTCTTCTTCTTGCTGAAGCCGTGCCCCTCGTCGGGGAACACGATGTACTCGACCGGCACATTGTTGTTCTTGACCGCCGCGACGATTTCATCGCTCTCGGCCTTGATTACGCGCGGGTCGTTGGCGCCCTGGATCACCAGCAGCGGCCGGCGGATCTCGGCGGCGTGGAACAGCGGCGAGGTCGCGATCAGGCGCTCGCGGTCGGCCACCGGATCGCCGATCTCGTCGTAGAGCGCCTTGCGCTGCGCCTCCCACCACGACGGAATACTGTCAAGCGTGCGCACCCAGTTGCTGATGCCGAAAAGGTCGACGCCGACCTTGAACGCCTCCGGGCGAAACGCCAGCGCGGCCAGGGTCATGTAGCCGCCATAGCTGCCGCCGATGATGCCGATGCGCTCCGGGTCGATCACGCCGAGACTGGCCAGGAAGGTCTTCGCTTCGACGCAGTCCCACAGCGGCTCGCGGCCGTGCTTGCGGTCGTCGGCGATGAAGTAGCTCTTGCCGTAGCCGGAGCTGCCGCGGTTGTTTACGCGCAGGACGGCGTAACCGTGGTTGACGAGGTACTGGATCTGCGCGCTGTAACCACGCATGCTCTGCCCGCCCGGGCCCCCGTGCACCTCAACCAACGCGGGCGCGCGGTGGCCGGACGACGCATCCTTCGGCTTGTAATAGAGCGACGGGACCACGGTGCCATCGAACGACTTGAAGCGCACCACTTCGGCTTCGACCAGGTTGGCCGGGTCGATATCCTTGTTGAGGCTATGCGTCAGCTGGCGCGTCTCGCGGCTCTTGAAGTCGTACACATACAGGTTGTTGGGCGAGCGGTCGCCGTTGACGTAGAACGCCAGCAGCCTGCCGCTTGGCGAAAACGTGGTCTGGCGCATTTCGCCACCGGCCATCTTCGGCAGCGCCACCGGCCGTTCATCGGCGCCCTCGAACGCGCGCACGACGATGCTGCCGTCCTGGTTCATCACGCTGGTGCGGTAGCGGCCATCGCGCGAGTATGCGGTGCCGAGCAGGTCCCAGTCGGCCTTTTCGCGCTCGGCCGTCGTACCGCTCGCGAGGTCGTAGCTGCGGATGGCGGCAAATTCGCCGCCGGCATTCGTGGTGAAAAACAGCCGCTTCGACGCCGGGTCGAAAGTCGATGCGCTGAACGAAGCAGGTGCCGTGTGCGGTGTGATGTTCTTCGACTCGCGCGTGGCAAGGTTATACAGATAGATGTCGCTGTCGGATGTGGTGATCGTCTTCTGAAGCGCCAGCCACTTCTCGTCGCGGCTGATGGCCGAGATGTTGAAGCCCGTCTCGTTCTTGTACATCATCGTGCGCGCATACGTTTTCGCGTCGTAGCGGTACAGGTCGAAGAATTTCGGGTCGCGTTCGTTTGTCGACACGTAGAAGGCGCTGCCGTCGGGAAGCCAGCCTGCGAACGACGCCTTCAGCTTGTCGCCCGGGGTCAGGTCCATTTCGGCGCCGTCGAGCTCGCGCACGTACACGTGGTTGTTCTCGTTGCCGCCGTTGTCGCGCGTGAACAGGATGCGGTCGTCGTTGTAGAAATAGCCGATCGCGTAGGTGCTGTCGGTGGTGGACCTGGTCATCGGCACCGGCTTGCCGCCGGCGACCGGCATGACGTAGGCGTTGAAGATGCCGCTTTCGTCGCTGCTGAACAGGATCCGCGTCTCGTCCTTGCTGAACGAAGCGCCGCTGATGCTGGTGGTCGCCATGAACTGCTCGATGGTGTAGCGCTTCGGCGCATCCCTGGACGGCGTGGCGGCATGAGCCTGAAGGCAGACCGCGAGTGCGGATATTCGTAGCAAAGTGCGGATCAGTCTCATAATCCCTCCATGACGCCCACCGGTCGGGGCGCTGATGAGTGTTGCAAAATTGACCAACGGTGTCAAGACGCGCCAAACCGGTTATGCTGCCCGCATGACCGATTTCGCCAGGCTGATGTCAGCCGCCTACAAAGCAGAACTGAGCGCCAGCCGCCGCATGGCGAGCCGCACCGGCTGCTCGCCGGAGCAGGCGCTGCGCGACGCGCTGCTAGAGAGCGCCGGCGCCGGTTCGCTGGCCGAACTGCTGGACGCGCGCG
>JAAFGU010000296.1 GCA_010365205.1 Aromatoleum sp.
GGTTGACTGCGTGGCGCGTCGCGAAGTTGTCGCTGCAGTCGAGGACGACGTCGGCCGCGGCGACGAGCGCGGCGAGCTCGCCGGAGCCGGCGCGGATCTGCAGCGCCTCGATCCTGACGCCCGGATTGATCGCGTTCAGCCGCGCTTTCGCCGCCACGACCTTCGGCACGCCGACATCGGCGGTCGCATACAGGATCTGGCGCTGCAGGTTGGTGAGGTCGACCGTGTCGGCATCGCACAGCGTCACGGTGCCCACGCCGGCGGCGGCGAGGAATTGGGCGGCCGGCGCGCCGAGGCCGCCGGCCCCGATGATGAGCACGTGCGCGGCGGCGAATCGCTCCTGCGCGTCGACGCCCAGTTCCGGCAGCAGGATGTGGCGGCTGTAGCGGAGGAGTTGCGAGTCGTCCATGGCAGTGGAATGGCGCGTGCCCGACGGCACATCGGCGACCGCGTCCTTTTGCGCGCCGCAGTATGCGCTAACGTCTCGCGGCGCCGCGTTGCCGGCCGGCAACGCGGCGCAAGGCTTTGGCCCACTCGATGAACGGATACGCGACGGCGTCGCGCAGCGTGTTGCCGTCGGATTCGACCCTGAGTCCGGTGTACTGCGGGAACGCGTTGGGTTCGGGGTGATGATAGGTGCCGAACACGCGGTCCCACAACGGGAAGAAGGCCGAAAAATTGCGGTTCATGTGCTCGGGCGTGTGGTGGAAGCGATGGAATTGCGGCCCCGAGATCCATTTGCCCACAAGCCCGAGACGCACGCGCACGTTGGCGTGAATCCAATAGCCCCACAGCGTCAAGATCGTCCAGACCCAGCCGACCGTCACCGGCTTGAAGTCGAACAGCAGCGCCATCGGCAGCAGGATCGCGAAGATGCGGAACAGGTCCTCGGTGAAATGGACGCGGTGCACGGTCGTCACGTTGAGCCAGCGTTCCTGGTGATGGAAGCGGTGCTGCACCCATAGCCAGCGCATCCGGTGCTGCCCGCGGTGCCACCAGTAATAGAAGAAATCGTAAACGAGGAAGAAGGCCAGGCCCTGGCCCAGCGAGCCGATGACGCCGTCCGGAAAGCGGACCGGGATCATCAGGCCGAGACGCGAGCGTGCCGGCTCCAGAACCTGCGCGAAGAGCGGCTCGAGCAGCGTCGTCATGAACAGGTAGATGAATGCGGCGACAAGATTGAATCCGAGCGCGCGATACGACCGGTCGCGGCTCGCCGGCAGCAGGAATTCCAGCGGCAGCGCGACGGCGAAGACTAGGGCCGGAAACTCGAGCTGCGGCAGGAATACGTCGGTGAGCCAGGCAATCGGCATGGGAGGATGCGGCGGCGCGCTCAGTTTAGGCGGGTGGATTCCGGTGTCAATGCGTGCCGCGCGGCGGCGGCGAGCGGCACGCATCAAAGCAAACGCCCGGCGGTGCCGGGCGTCGCGTGGGGGGCCGCGGCCGCGCTACTGCGGCTTCGCCTGTGCCGAAAGGGCTTTGGTCGACGCGATGACCGGGAGTCCCTTCAACTGATTCATGGCCTGGGTCAGCTGGAAGTCGTCGTCGGCGCCGAATTCGAAGCGCGGCGGCGACGGCTCGGCGGCGCGATCCTTCGCGTCGGCGGCCTTGTCCTTCGCGGGATTCGCCTTCGCCGGTTCGGGCTTGCCGGTCTCGAGGTGGCGTTCCAGGTTCGCCTCGCGAATCCGGTTGGTCGTGTCGCGGCCATCGTCGACGAAGACGTCGGGCTCGATGCCCTTTGCCTGGATCGAGCGGCCCGACGGCGTGTAATAGCGCGCCGTCGTCAACTTGAGGCCGGCGGTGTTCGACAGCGGCAGGATCGTCTGCACCGAACCCTTGCCGAACGTCTGATTGCCCATCACGACCGCGCGCTTGTGGTCCTGCAGCGCGCCGGCGACGATTTCGGACGCCGACGCCGTCGCGCCGTCTACCAGCACGACCATCGGCACCTTCTTCACGCCGACGGGGAGATCCTTCAGGTAGTCGTCGCCGCGGCGCGTGTAGTCGTCCTTGCGCGCAGCGAGGCGCATCTTCGAATCCGGCGTGCGGCCGTCGGTGTAGACGATCAGCGCGTCCTTCGGCAGGAAGGCGGCGGCGACGGCGACCGACTGGTTGAGCAGACCGCCCGGATCGGTGCGGACGTCGAGCACGAGACCCTTCAGCTCGCCCTGCTTGTACAGCTCCTTGAGTGCCTTCGCCAGATCCTCGCCGGTGCGCTCCTGGAAATTGCGGACCCGGACGTAACCGTAACCCGGTTCGATCATCTTTGCCCTGACGCTCTTGACGTTGATTTCTTCCCGGGTCAGCGTGAACGTCAGAGGCTGTTCGACGTCCTTGCGTACGATCGTCAGCACGACATCGGTGCCCGGCTTGCCGCGCATCTTCTCCACCGCCTTCTGCAGCGCGAGGCCCCGCGTCGCGGTCTCGTCGATCTTGACGATGAAGTCGCCCGATTTGATCCCCGCGCGGAAGGCCGGCGTGTCCTCGATCGGCGAGATCACCTTGACGATGCCGTCCTCGACGCCGACTTCGATGCCGAGTCCGCCGAACTTGCCCTGCGTCTGGATCTGGATGTCCTTGAACGCCTCGGCGTCAAGGAAGTCGGAGTGCGGGTCCAGACCGTGGACCATCCCGTTGATCGCTTCCTTGATCAACTTTTCGTCCGGCACCACGTCGACGTAGTCGCTCTTGATCTTGCCGAAGACCGCAGACAGGAGCTGCAGGTCCTCGTACGGAATGGGCAGCTTGGACTCCCGCTGCGCGACCGCCGAAAAGTTGAGCGAGAGCAGGACGCCCAGCACCGCGCCCAAGCCGATCAGTCCTGCCTTTTTCCAGTTGCTCATCGCGTGTCCTTTACCTGCCGATCCCGTCCGCCGGATCGATGGCCGTGCCTTGATGGCGATTTCAAAGTATACGCCGCGGTTCAGAGCTGCCCCCCGGCGCTTCCGCCGGGGCGACCGCGTCGCCTTCGCGCACCGACCGCGGCGGGCAGGGCGCGTTGTTCCCGTAAAGCCGCATGTAGCCATCCCCGTGACCGAGGATCAAGCGCTTGCCGAAGCCGCACAGCCAGTCGGCATGGACCACCTGACCGACGGAGGCCGCCTTGACGTCCTGTCCCGGGCGGCAGCGGATGAACCAACCGTGCCACGCGGTTCCGCAAGGCTTCTCGTGGGATGCCGAATCGGCGCGCAAGTTCCCCGCGAACCGGCAGCGGCAGCGTTCCAGGGCGTCCGGCAAAAGCCGCAGTCGGTCGCCGGTGTGCCCCTGCGTCGCTCGGCGCCCGGTGCCTCCGGATCGGCCGGCGGGAGAGCCTCCGGCGCCGGTAACGCTCGGACGATCCGGTCAAGTCGGACGATCAATGGCGAGCGCCGGGCGTCGTCCGGCTCGGTTTGTCGATTTCCCGCCACTGCCCGTGGCCACGCGGAACGGCATCTGTACGCGGGCGCGTCGCTCCCACCCGAGCGAGGTATTGTCCGGCTTCGGCACCGGCTCGTGCGGTTACGTCGTTTGCTGGCTTTAGGGCTCGGTGGCCGGCGACCTGACCCTGTCGTGGCTAACACGAAAGTGGGCAATCACTTTTGGTCATGCCTCCCCGACGGAGCTCATACAGCAGGCGCCCGACGCCCCCGGATTGCCTGCGGACGGGATTCGCTGCGACGCATCGTCCCGTCTTCCCGCGTGCCGGGGGGCGAGCGGACGGGCGATCGTCGGCGAATATTGACCGCCGTCGCGTCGAATGTGGCCGCGGTGATCG
>JAAFGU010000297.1 GCA_010365205.1 Aromatoleum sp.
GGCGCGATCGCGCCGCCGCGCCGAAATGAAATCGATCACCGCCCATCCCAGGAGGCTGCCGAACAGCACGACGTCGGCGAGCGTTCCATTGGCAAGCAGGTGCGCAAATGCCCAGACCTTCACCCCGGCGACCATCGGATGCCCGACGGCGGCCTTCAGGTGATTGCCCGGAACATAAGCGGCGGTGACCAGCACGAAGGCGACCAGGGTCAGCAGGCCGGCGACATGACGCGTCCAAGTCGGCGGATGCCAGAGCACGACCGGATCGAGCCGCGCCTGTCCGAATCCCCAGACGATCAGCACGAAGCCGGCAAGCGACACGAGCGCATAGACGCCCTTCCAGCCGCCTGCGCCCAGGCGCGCCACCTGCGCGCTGCGCCAGTCGTCGGCGATGATGCGAACCGAATGGGCGCCCAGGAAAACGATAAGGCCGAGAATCAGAACGGACATGGCGGGCTCCGGGAACGGGAATCGAAGTCTAACGGCTATGCGCGCGGGTAGCGCGAACGCAGATCCGGATTTCCGGCGCTCGCACGCCGGCAGACGCAACCGACGATCGCGGCGTCCCCTGAAAGTCGGTGCATGAACGGCAAGCAGGCCGTGGTCACAGCGCGGAAGTGGCGAGCGTCACGTCGGCCGTGCGCCACGCATGCGCGAATTGCGTTTGCACCGCTGCGGCTTCGCGTGTGCGTCCCTGGCCGGCCAGCGCCGCCCGCAGCCCGAACAGGGCGCGGCCGCTCTCGCGATTCACCGCGAGGTCGTCGCGGAAGACCTGCTCGGCGGCCGGCAAATCACCCGCCGCCAGCAGTGCCGCGCCGAGCGCCTGGCGCGACGGCAGATACCATGTGGGCGGCTCGTCGTAGGCCAGGGCATCTTCGGCGGCGACGGCCTGCCGCAAATGACTGATTGCTCCCGCGTGGTTGCCGTCGATCAGCGCGAGCCGGCCGTCGAGATACGGCACGGCCACGGCGAACATCGCGCGGGCGGAATTGTTGCCGGCGTCCAAGGTCTTCGGAATCGTCTCGACCGCTGCGACGAATTTCGCGCGCTCGGCGATCGCTTCGCCGGTACGGCCCGTCGCAGCGAGCGCCAGCGTGCGCGAGAACAGCCAGAGCGCGCCGGTCATCGGCGCTTCGAACGCGGGCTCGGGCCGGGCCAGAATCTCGCTCCAGCGTCCGAACTGCACCCGCACCAGCTCCGGCGTGTACAGGAAACCATCGACCCACGGCGACTCCCTGATCCGCGGCGCCTGGTAGGCGAAGAGCTTTTCGGCGGCGGCCAGAGCCCGTGCGGAATTGCCGGCGATCGCGCTGCACACCGCGATGAAGTGCAGATTGTGCCCGTAGTAGCCGACCAGATAGTCGCCCTCGACGCCCGCGGCGATCAGTCGTTCGTCCGCGCGCGCGGCCGCTTCGTTGATGTCTGCGGCTTCGACGTAGCGCCCGGTGCGGATGTACGTGTGCGCCGGCATGTGGACGAGGTGCCCCGCCGACGGCGCCAGAGAAGGCAGCCGACGCGCGTACGGCAGAGCTTTCTCCGGGCGCTCCGAGGCTTCCACCGCGTGGATGTAGTAGTGGATCGCGCCAATGTGGTTCGGCTGCCGCGCCAGCACGCCCTCAAGCACGGTGACGATCTCCTGCGTGCCCTCGTTGGGCGTGCCGTCGCGCGACCACAGTTTCCAGGGGTGGAGGTCCATCAGGCTTTCGGCGTAGAGCACCTTCGCATCGACGTCGTTCGGGTAGCGGTGGACGAGCTCTCCCATCGCGTACTTGTACGCGAGCGACAGCGGAGCGATGTCGGCGTCGGATTTCTCGCTGTAGCGTTGGGTGAGCGCGTCGATGTAGGCGCGCTCGGCAGGCGAAGCCCTGGATTCGAGGGCGATCGCCCGCTGCAGCGCCGCGTACGCCTTCTGGTGGCTCTCAGGCGACATCGGCATGTTGTAGTTGGGACCCAACCCCAGCGCGATGCCCCAATGCGCCATCGCGAGGTCGGGGTCGATCGTCGCCGCGCGCTCGAACGACGCAATCGCCGCCTGGTGGTTGAACGCGAAGACGAGCCGCAGGCCCTGGTCGAACCAGGCCTGTGCCAGCCGATGGTGCGTGGTGACCGGGTGCTGCTGCGATCCCAGGCCACGATCGAGCGCGGGACCTGCTGCGGATGCCGTTCCCGTCGGCGGCGCGTCGTGGGCGAACGCGGGCGCGACGCAATGGGCTGCAACGAAAAGGGCTGCAACGAAAAGGGCCGCGACAGTGATCAGGCAACGCAGCGATCCAAACGCCATGGTGGTTCTCCTCGTGCGAGTGCCGCCCGGCCGGGCGGACGGGTGCGAACCCGGGAGCGTAGTCTCCCCGGTAGCGGATTTCAAATGGTGACGTTGCCGGCGTCTCGACGCTGAACCGTCGTGGTGCACGGCAAGCGCGCGCAACCATCTCGTGCGGAGGGGACGCGCGGGGGACACGCGGTAGACGTCGGCCGCCGCGATCGATACGCCGTTCCGGTTTCCCTCGCCCGCGAATGGTCAGGGTCGCGCGCGATAGGCGTCGTCAAACAACGCCTCGAGCCACGGATGCGCGCCGCGCAGGCCGTCGACGACGCGCTTCGCCCAATCGAAATACGCACGCTGCCGCCGCAATGGCCACCCGCGCGGCGGACTTTTTGCCACATCGCGCAGATTGCACGTCTTGTCCGCGAGCTTCACCAGCTTGGCCCGTTTCGACAGATGCGGCGCGTGTTCGATCTGGAGTTCCTTGCGCCGATGCTTGACGAGCTTCTTGTCGTCGGTGACCTCGGCAACTACCGACGCAATCGTCTTGCCGAAGCGCAGCCGCAATTCCTCCGGCGTCGTCTCGGTGTCCTCGACCGTGTCGTGCAGGATCGCAGCGATCAGCGTCTTCTCGTCCTTCACGCCGGCCTCGACCGCGAGCACGCGCGCCAGCGCGATCGGGTGGTTGATGTAGGGGCTCGCCTCGACATCCTTGCGCCGCTGATTGCGGTGCTTGTGCGCGGCGAACGCGAGGGCGTCGATCAGCGTGGCTTGTTGTTTCTTGCGCATTCGGTCGGCTCCTTTGCAGCATCGGCGTTGCAGAGTCAGCCCCCGCTCCTCAAGGCGGGACCGCCACCTGTCGCGGAAGGCCGGCCTGGAGTCCGCCGCTCCAGCGTGCGCACTGCGCTTTCGTCGAGCTTGCGCCTGAGCTCCGGCGTCACCGCCATTGCCTCCGCCGGTGCCGCACGCATCACGTCTGCGGCCTGGGCACGCTTCGGTCCCGCGGTGGCTCCCGCCGAACTCACCAGCGATGCGAACACGTCGGTCCGATTGCCGATGTTCCGATCGTTCGTCGCAACGTAGAACGGAACGAACACGCTGCCGATCGCGACCAGCGACTGGTAGTCGCCGAGGAAGAGACCCTGCGCGTTGGGCGCGGTGGCGAGGTCGAAGGGTCCGGCCACGCGGCTTTCACGCCACGTCTCGCCGTCGGTGGAACGCGTGATCCAGTAATCGGTGGGAAGCGTCGCGGCGTCGCTGGTGTTGCTGCGAAAATCGTAATAGGTGACGGCGATTATCCCATCGGCGCGAATCGCAACGCTCGGCGTGAACGCCTGCACTGTGGCGTCGCGATTGATGCGCGCCGGCGTCGACCAGGTGAGGCCGCCGTCCTGCGAGCGCGAGAACGCGATGCCGTCGCGCGTGCCGCCGCCGAAGCGCGCGTCTTGCCAGACGACGACCAGCTCGCCGTGCGCGCCGGCGGCGAT
>JAAFGU010000298.1 GCA_010365205.1 Aromatoleum sp.
CCGCCTTGTATCGCAGCACCCGCTGGCCGGGAATCCGCTGCCGCGAATTGAGGTCGTACCACGCGCCGGGCGGCAGCGCGATCTCGACCTCGTTACCCGCCGCGACGATCGGCGCGACCAGCAGCGCGTCGCCGCACATGAACTGCGTTTCGTAGTCGCGGACGAGCGCGTTGCCGGGAAAGGCGAGCGCCATCGCGCGCATCACCGGCAGCCCCGTTTCGCCCGCCTGCGCGATCACCGTCTGCAGGTACGGAATCAGCCGGTAGCGAAACGCGAGCCACTTGCGCGCGATCGCCTCCGCTTCGCTGCCGAACGCCCAGGGTTCGCGTTCGCCGATGCCGTGGACGCGAATGTGCGAACTGAATACCGAGACCTGCAGCCAGCGCAGGAACAATTCGGCGCTCGGCGGCTCGGAGCCGTAGAACCCGCCGATATCCGACGAGTGGTAGGGCACGCCGCTCATTCCCCACGACAAGCCGCCGCGGATCGATGCGGCGAGGCCTTCCCAATCGCTCTGCGGGTCGCCGCCCCACTGGACCGGATAGCGTTGGCTGCCGGTCCAGCCGGCGCGGCCCCACACCATCGGCGGCGCGTCTTCCTTGCGCTGGAATTTGGCCGTCGCTTCGAAGACGCACCGGTTGTACAGCAGCGGATAGACGTTGTGCAGTCGCGCGCCGCGGTCTCCGTTGAATGCGACCGCGTCGTCGGGCACCTGCTCGCCGAAGTCGCTCTTGATCACGTCGACGCCGTCGGCGAACAGCGTCTCGTGCGCGTCGCGCCACCAGGCGTTGGCGGCAGGATGGGTGAAGTCGAGAATGCCGCTCTCGGGCAGCGGAGTCAGCATGTCGCCGAAGGGGCTCGTCGCCGGCGTGACGTCCCATCCGAAGATGTACGGATCGCCGTCGGCGGTGGTCAGCAGGTAGCGCCGCGACGCCAGTTCCTGGAACAGCGGATCGTGCACCGACACGTACGGGTATTCCCAGACGCAGATGCGCAAGTGATGCGCCTTGATCGCCGCGAGCGCGGCCTTCGGGTCCGGAAAGCGGTCGGGGTCCCATTTGAAGTTGAAGCGGGTCTCCACTTTCCACGCGGCACGGCCGTCGAGCGTCAGCACGTCGCACGGGATCTTGCGCTCGCGAAGCTTCGCCGCGACGGCTAGCGCTTCGTCCGGCGTCTTGTAGTACGCGCGCGACACCCACAGACCGAGCCCCCAGGTCGGCACCGGCGGCGCGCGTCCGGTCAGGCGCGTGTACCGGTCGAGGATCTGCGCCGGGACGTCGGCCGCGAAGACGAACAGGTCGATCGCCTCGTCGTCGACCATCATCGCGTAGCTGCGATGCGACCAGTCAGGATGCCCGACGCCGTGCGAGACCATCCCCGGCGTGTTGACGAAAACGCCCCATGCGCCCTTGCCGGTGCCCGGGCTCCATGCGAACGGCACGTTCTTGTAGGCGAGACCCGTGTTGACGCCGAGGGCGTCGACGACCTGCGAATGGATCAGGTGGCCACGTTTGTTCAGCGGACCGAATTTCTCGCCGAGCCCGTACACCGCCTCGCCGGAGGTCAGCGCGAACGCGGCGGTCCATTGCCCGCCCTGCCGGAGCCGGCCGAATGCGGGCAACCGCGTCCAGCCGCGGAAGTGCTCGTCGGTGATCGAGCCCATCACCGGCACGCCCTTGTGCAGCAGACGGAAACGCAGCGGAGTGCCGGTGACTTCGAGCGTCGCATCGCCGGCGGCGAACGTCCATCCGCCATGCTCGCCCTTCGCGACGGCGCACGCCTGCGCGCGTCCTTGAATCAGGCCGTAATCGGGCCGCGTGTTCGGTCCCAGCCGCAATCGGAAAACACCGGGGCCGTAGCAGGACACCTCGAGGATGTCGCCGGTCGACGTGGCGAACGACGCGCCGGAGGCGGTCGTGTCCATCGCGTGCGGCGCATCGACCCGAAGATAGGCGGCGGGATCGAAATACATGGCAGTCTCGTGAGGGCCGGTTCGTTCAGCCGGCGAAAAGGGGCTCGGGCAGGCCCGGAACGGTGACCGCCATCGCGAACAGTCCACCCGACTGCGGCAGCCGCGCGAGTTCATCGGGTTCGCGCATCTGGCGCGCGGTGGTGACGTACAGCGTCGTCAGATCCGGTCCGCCGAACGCGCACATCGTCGGGCACATCGCGGGCACCGGATACTCGGCGAGCGTCCGGCCCGCCGGTGAGATCCGCACCACCTTGGCCCCGCGGTAGAACGCGGACCAATAGCACCCCTCGCTGTCCACGGCGCCGCCGTCGGGGCGGTCGGTCTCGCCGCTCCATTGCGCGAACGGGCGGCGGTTCGACGGCGTGCCGGTCACCACGTCGAAATCGTACGCGTTGACGGACCGCGTCGGCGTGTCGGCGTGGTACATCGTGCGCCCGTCGGGACTAAAGGCGAGACCGTTGCTGATCGTGAGGTCGCCGAAAACGCGCGTCAACGTGAAATCGGCATCCAGACGCATCAGCGCGGCCGAGGCGGCGTCGCGAGCCTCGTTCATTGAACCGGCGAAAAAACGTCCGCGCGGATCGCAGCGGCCGTCGTTGTAGCGGTGGTGCGCGGGGTCGTAGGGCGCCGCGGCGATCTTGGTCTCCAGCGTGCCATCGGGACGCGCGAGCCACATGCCGTCGCGCAGCGCAACGACGAAACCGCCTCCGCGCCGGAACGCGAAGCAGCCGATCGACTCGGGCATCGGCATCGCCGTGTTGCGGCCGGTCGCGGGGTCGAAGCGGTTGAGCGACGGCGCGTTGATATCGACCCAGTAGAGCGCCTGCTCCGCGACCGACCATAGCGGGCACTCGCCGAGGCTCGCTTTCACGTCGAGCACGCAGCGGAACAAAGTCGCGGAGGCATTCATGGCAGCGCGCAGGCGGAAATTTGCATCGTACAAGAAAACGCCATGCCGGGTCCGAGCCAATGGATCCCGGTGTCGCGGTCGCCGCAGGTCGCACGATTGAACGCATCGGTCATGTGCGTGACCGGCTCCAGGGCCAGAAAGTCGCCGGTCGGCGCGATGAAGACGACGAGAAACGGGCAGGACGTGTCGCCGGCAACATCGACGGCGAGGCCGCGCGAGGCGTCGACGAGCGCCGCGCGGCCGTCCCACCCCGTGTACACGTTGTCGAGTTGCGTCGCACCGATCGGGCGCGGCGGGGCGAAGCGCCGCTCGCCCGCCGGAGCGACCCGCTTCGTCGGAATTCGCGTCGAGTCGGTTTCCCAGAAGCCTTGCGCGGCGAACCCGAGCGTCGTGGCGGCGTCGCGCGGGAAGTACGGGTGCCATCCCAGGCCGAACGGAAATGCCTCGGGGCCGGTGTTGCGCAATCCGATTTTCAGCGTCAACGTCGCGCCGCGATCGTCGCCGCTCACCGCGAACCATTGCCACGCATGGAACGGCCACGGCCATCCCGCGGCGTCCTCGCCCTGCGCGCCGTGATCGAAGGCGATCAGCGCGGAGCAATCGTCGCGATCGACGACGTTCCAGCGCCGCTGCCAGCCGACGCCGTGAATCGCGTGCGGATGGTCGCCGAAGTTGCGCGCGAGTTCGATCGTGCGTCCGTCGAACGCCAGCCGCGCGTGCTCGATCCGGTTCGAATACGGCACCAGCGGGTAGCACGCATGCCCGCGCACGATGCCGTCGGCGCGCGCCGTCGCCGAGGTCGGCCGCAGGACGTCGCGGCCGCGGAACGTGTATCCGGCGATGGCACCGCCGACCGCGGGCG
>JAAFGU010000299.1 GCA_010365205.1 Aromatoleum sp.
CGCCGGCAGCGCCGCCCGGCGCCCGCCGCCTCTTCGTACCCGGTCACGACCCGATGCGCCCGTACCTCGACTTCATGCGGCATGTCCGCGACCATGGCCAGCACAAGGCCGATCGCACCGGCACCGGCACGCTGTCGGTGTTCGGCTACCAGATGCGCTTCGATCTGGGCGCGGGATTCCCGCTGCTGACGACGAAAAAGGTCCATACCAAATCCATTGTCCACGAGTTGCTGTGGTTTCTGCGCGGCGAGACCAACGTGCGGTCGCTGCAGGCGGCCGGCGTGACGATCTGGGACGAGTGGGCGGATGCGAACGGAGACCTGGGCCCGATCTACGGTTACCAGTGGCGCAGCTGGCCGGCCCCCGACGGGCGCCACATCGACCAGCTGGCGGAGGTGCTCGCTCAGATCCGGAAGAACCCGGACTCACGGCGCCTGATCGTGTCGGCCTGGAATGTCGGCGACATTCCGCGGATGAAATTACCGCCCTGTCACGCGTTCTTCCAGTTTTACGTCGCCGAGGGGAAGCTGTCCTGCCAGCTATACCAGCGCAGCGCCGACATCTTCCTCGGGGTTCCTTTCAATATCGCATCGTATGCACTGCTTACGCATATGGTCGCGCAACAGTGCGATCTCGACGTCGGGGATTTCGTCTGGACCGGCGGCGACTGCCATCTTTACCGCAACCATGCCGAACAGGTCGAAACGCAACTCGCACGAACGCCGTTCGCACTGCCCACGCTCTCGATCCGTCGCAAGCCGGCTTCGCTGTTCGATTATCGATTGGAGGATTTCGAGATCGTCGGCTACGAGTCCCACCCTGCGATCAAGGCGCCAGTAGCGGTCTAGGCTACCGAGCAGGACTCCCCGCGCCGTAGGAATGCGGGCGAGTGCGTATCGCGACGGGCGCCGGCACGCAACGTCAGAAATCCGCTCGACGCGCTGGGAGGCCGCCGCTGCCCGCATCGGCAACGGAAAATTTTGCCCAAAAAAAGCCCGCCAGGAGGAATTGAGCGGGCAAGGGGGATTCGACCGGAGCATTTCCCCGCTCCGGGAGGGACCGCGCCGGACCGCTATCGCGCGGCCTGGCCTCGCATCGACGCTACATCACGCTGCGTGCCGCGTTGACGCGATCGGCGAGCGCGGCGAGCGCATCCTTCTGCGACTGCGACAGCGACTCGTCGTCGCCCCGGCCTGCCGCAGCGACGTTGCTGCCCGTCGACCGGTCCGCAAGCCAGTATTGGGAGAATTCGGGTGAGAAAGTGTCCATGATCAAAAATCGGCTGGGTGAGTGTTCGTCTTTCTATAAGCAAACCTCGTGCCATAAATTCGTCGCTTCCGGTGGGTGCGCCCTTTTTCCCTATGAAAACGATATCGGCAGCACGTTGATTCACGAGAGCCCGCTCCGGACGATCTGAGCCATTTTGTCTCACCATGCCGACAGCATGTGTGTCATTTATGCTAAATAATTGATTTTAAAAAATAATTAGTGTCTCTTTTTCACGACAGCGGAATGTGCACCGGGCGCGATCCACGCGCGGCGAGACGTTTCTCGACAAAAAAGTCGGAAAGGACCGAGATCGGGGGCGGCGGTCGCGCGCCCGTGGCCGCGCGTCCTCAATCAACCCGCCTGCTAGGGCGTCTTGGCTTCCTTGAACATCGCCGGCTCGATCCGGTGCCGCTGCAAAAGCTTGTAGAACTCGGTCCGGTTGCGCTTGGCCAGGAGGGCCGCTTGCGTCACGTTGCCGCCGGTGATCTTCAGCAGCCGCACCAGATAGTCGCGCTCGAAGTGCTTGCGCGCCTCCTCGAACGGCACCAGCGCGCTGGCGTCCTCCTGCAGCGCGCTCTGGACCAGCGATGCCGGAATCACGCTCGTCGTCGCCAGCGCTACTGCCTGTTCGAGCAGGTTGACCAGCTGGCGGACGTTTCCCGGCCAGGGAGCGGCGATCAGCAGCGCCATAGCGTCGGGCGCAAGCGACGGTGCCGGGCGTTTGTAGCGCTCGGCGAGTTTGCGCAGGAAATGGGTCGCGAGCAGCGGAACGTCCTCGCGGCGCTCCGCGAGCGTCGACAGCTTCAGCGAGACGACGTTTAGGCGGTAATAGAGGTCCTCGCGGAACTGCCCTGTCGACCGTTGCGCCTCCAGGTCGCGATGCGTTGCGGAGATCACGCGCACGTCGATCGGGATCGCGGCAGTCGCGCCGACCGGGCGCACCTCACCTTCCTGCAGCACCCGCAGCAGCTTGACCTGAAGCGCGAGCGGCATGTCGCCGATCTCGTCGAGAAAGATCGTTCCGCCGTCAGCCGCCTGGAACAGCCCCTTGTGCGCCTGCACCGCTCCGGAAAACGCGCCGCGGGCGTGACCGAATAACTCCGACTCGAGCAGCGGCTCCGGAATGGCGCCGCAGTTCACCCCGACGAACGGCTTGTCGCGCCGAGGACTCGCGCGGTGGATCGCGCGTGCCAGCAGCTCTTTGCCGGTGCCGGAATCGCCGTAGAGCAGCACGCTGGCGTCGGAGTCCGCGACCAGCTTCGCCTGCCGCAACAGGTCCTCCATCTTCGGGCTGCGGGTGATGATTCCCGCGCGCCACTCGCCGGCGGCCTCGGTGCCGGACACCGAATCGTCGCCGGCGAGCTTCATCGCGGACGCGACCTTTTGCAGCAGATCCTGGCTGTCGAACGGCTTGGTGAGGAAACCGAACACGCCGAGCTGCGTGGCCGAGACCGCATCCGGAATCGTTCCGTGCGCCGTGAGGATGATCACCGGCAGCGATGGATGTTCACGGTGGATGGTGTTGAAGAGCTGCAATCCGTCGATGCCGGGCATCCGCAGATCGGTGATGACGGCGCCCGGACGCGCGACCGCAAGCGCCGCGAGCGCGGTTTCGCCGCTGTCCGCGGTGCGGACGCGGTAGCCTGCGGACGTGAGCCGCAGGCTGATTAGCTTGAGCAGGTCGGGATCGTCGTCGACCAGCAAGATGTCGCTGGATGCAGCCATGGTTCGCCTCGTTATGGGTCAGCGGCCCCCGCCGCCGCCGCCGCCACCACCACCTCCACCTCCACCCCCAGCTCCGCCGCCGCCGCTACGGACGCGCTCGCGCAGGAGGCTGCGCTCCATTGCGCGCAGCGCCTCGAGCTTCTGCACCGCCGCGTCGGCCTTCTGCTGCTCGTCGCGGACCGCGCGCAGTCGCTCGGCGATTTGCACCCCGAGTACCGCGGCAAGCTGTTTCACCACCGGCGAACCCGGGCCGCTCTTCGCGACATTGTCGAGCAATTGCAATGCGCGCTGATCGTCCAGAGGAGTCCGCGACAACGTAAACAGCATCGCGAGCCTGACGCGATTGGCGTCGGCGCGTTGCCGCGTCAATGCCTGGTTGGCGGCAGCGATCTCACGCTTGAGGTCGTCGCCGTTCAGCGCGCCCATACGCTGAAGGTCGGCCAGCAAGCCGATGACTTCTACCATGTCGGGAGGCAATTCGGGTTCCGGTGCAGGAATCTGCGGCGCGGGAATGGGAACGACATCGGTCGCGGGCGGGGCCGCCGAAGGCTCCGGCGCCGGCGGCTCACTCGGCGTGAACGGGGGCTCGACCGGTTCGATCGGTGGAGACTCGACCATCGGCGGTGCGGGTTCCGGCATCACCACCGCCTCCTCCTCGTCCGCGTGCGGGAGCGGCGGCGGCGTCGCGCAGGCGGCAACCGCCAGCAAGGCCACCAGCGGTGCGTAGCGGATCCACCACGGGCGCGCCG
>JAAFGU010000300.1 GCA_010365205.1 Aromatoleum sp.
CTGAAGGCCCTCGTGCTGCCCCCGACCGGCCCCTCGCTGGTGGCTGCGTTCGGGATTGTTATGCTGGGGCGCTGGCCACGGGCGGGGAGGGCGCTCGCGGCGGGTGGCGTGCTGTTGCTGCTGGCGCTGTCGACGCCGGCGATCGCGACGTTGCTGCTGCGCTCGCTCGATTCGTCCCCGGCGCTCGATCCGGAACGGGCGAAGGCGGCGCAGGCGATCGTGATCCTCGGCGGCGGCACCCGCCGCAATGCGCCCGAATACGGTGGCGACACGCTCGGCCGGCTCACGCTGGAGCGTGTCCGCTATGGCGCGCGCGTGGCGCACCTCACGGGCCTACCGGTGCTGGTGGCGGGAGGATCGGTCTACGGGGGAGCGACCGAGGCGAGCCTGATGCAAAAATCGCTGGAGACCGAGTACGGCGTCGACGTGCAGTGGGCGGAGGACCGGTCGCGCACCACGCACGAAAACGCTGTCTATGCCGGTGGGATCCTGCACCGCGCGGGAATCGGGCGCGTCGTGCTGGTGGCGCACAGCTTCGACATGCCGCGCGCATCCGCGGAGTTCGCCGCCGCCGGAATCGAAACGATCCCGGCGCCTACCGGCATCCCGGACCGCGCGCTCGACCTGCCCTTGGACTTGTTGCCTAGCGTGGCCGGATTGCAGGCGAGCTACTACGCTTGTTACGAGATTCTCGCCAACGCGGTTCGCTGGGGAACGGCGGGGCGATAGCCACGGGCGCGTCGGATGATTGGGCGCCGCCGCACGCGGCGACGAAGTCGACATGCGACACGCCGCGCGAAATATCTGCGCGCCCGGATCGCCAACCGGCTCCTGCCGGCGGGCGCTCCCGAAATGCAGAAGGCCACGCCGATCGACGTGGCCTTCCGAAACCCCGGGGGCCGTCCCCCTTGCGCTATGCCACTACCGTTTCCGGCGGTGGCGCGATCCCCGGCAGGACTTTGCTCAAGCCTGCGTCTTCCCTTCGCGGCGGCGCGTGGCAACCATCATCGCGACGAGCGCGGCGCCGATCAGCAGCAGCGGTGTCGGTTCCGGCGCGTCGAACCTTGACGTCTTGACTCCGGTGACGAAGTCCTGATTATTCTCACACTGGGCCCCCGCGGGGCACGTCGTCGCATCGCTTCGCAGCCAGAAGGTGTCGAAGTTGTCGGGAAAGCCACTAAGCGCGGCGAGCCAGGTATTGGCCTGGTTAATCGCGTTGGTGTCCGCGAGGGTGTTGCCAGTGGCGCTGAAAAGGCCGGAATCGACCGTGGAGTCCGAATCGTAGACGATATTCCAAACGGCCAACTGGAATGCCGCCGAGTTCGTGACGTTGTTCGTTGCGCCGGCGTAGGCCTCGTTGTAGAGTTGACCCAACTTGTCGAAATAAGGGATGTTCTGCAGCGTCGACGTGTAATTGTTGTACGTCGTGCCGAAGCTGAAGTACTCGTTCAACTGGATGCACCAGAACACAATGGGCACCGCATCGAATGTGCCCGCGAATGCGCCTGCATTTACCGATCCCGTCCGAACGGGGGAGTTGATGTTGAAATCAAGAGGACCTGGGACCTGGTAGCCCGTGGCGATCAGCGTGCCCGCCTGCGTCGGAGGCGCAAGGCACAGCGCAGCGCTGGCGGCGGCGGCGAGCAGCGAGCTTCTGAGGAATGTCATGACCTTCATGGTTGGTACTCCGTTCTTGAGCCGAGTGTGATTGCCGGAATCCCGGGCGGAGGCCGCCATCAACCAAGGCAAGTCCCGCTGACATCCAGCATTAAGCAACTGATATGCCTAAGAACGGCAACGAAATTAATCTATATAAAACAATGGCCGGAAATCAGAAACAGCCGATTACCATCTGTGCCTTACAAAACATGTAAAAAAATCCGACATGGTCGATGTGGTAGCTCGTTAGGGCGGGCCATGCGCCGCCGACTCGTTGGAGACGGATTGGGCATCAACGTCGCGCCGCGACTATCGTTTCCCGAAGCGCGTTGAACACGCCCGGCGCCGCCGCCACGACCTCACTCGTCCGAAGGAACTCGGTGCCGCCGGCGAAGTCGCCGACGCGGCCTCCGGCCTCCCGGACGATGAGCGCACCGGCGGCGACGTCCCAGGGCTTGAGGCTCATCACCCAGAATCCGTCGAGCCGGCCCGCGGCGACATAGGCCAGGTCCAGCGCGCACGCGCCGGCTCGCCGCACGCCGGCGCAGCGAGCGAGAACGGCGCTCAACGTTGGCAGATACGCCGCCATCGTCGGGCTCGCCCGCGTCGGGAACACGGTGCCCACCAGCGCATGCTCGAGATCGAGGCACGCCGACGTGCGCAACGGCGTGCCGTTCAACTGCGCCCCCTTGCCGCGAATCGCGGTGAACAGCTCGTCGTGGACCGGGTCGAGGACCACCGCGTGCGTGATTTCGGCGCCGTGGGTCAGCGCGATCGACACCGCGTAGTGCGGATAGCCGTGGACGAAGTTCGCCGTGCCGTCGATGGGGTCGATGATCCACTTGAACGCGCCCTTGCCGCCGCGCGCGCCGGCTTCGGCGATCTGGTCGACGATTTCGCCGGCTTCCTCGCCCCGAATCGCGTGGTCGGGAAACGCCGCGCGCAGCGTCGCGATGATCGCATTCTCGGCCTCGGCGTCGGTGTCGGTGACGATGTCGCCGTGCTCCTTGGCGTGCGACGGGAGGCGCTTCAGGTCGCGCGCCGCGTCGATGATCACGGCTGACGCGCGGCGCGCGGCGCGTACGGCGACCGCCAGGACCGGATCGTTGATCGATGCGCTCATCCGCTGCCCCGCTTCAGTTCTTCCTGTTCCAACAGCAGGTACGTGCCCCAGGCGTTGATCCGGTTCGCCGGTTCGAATGCCGGCAGGCCCTCGAAGCGGGACCAATCGATTTTCGCGTACGCCTCTTCGAATGGTTCCAGCTCCCGCACCGCGCGCGCCATCGACTCGCGCAGATAGACGAGGTAGTCGCCGGTCAGCACCAGATCCCGCGCGACGTCGGTAGATGCAGCGCCGTGGCCCGGGACGACGACGGCCGGCTTCAGCGCGATCATCTTCCCCATCGCTTTCAGCCAGCCCCTGCTGTCGGCGTTGCCGACGAACGGGACGCGGCCGGCGAACAGCAGGTCGCCGGCGAAGAGCACGCTGTCCTCGGCCACGTACATCATCATGTCCTCGGGCGAATGCGCACCTTCTGAGTACAGGAGCCGGAACGTCAAGCCGCCCAGCCTGAAGTCGGTGTCGCCGTCGAGCCATAGATCCGGCGGCACGACGTGCGTGTTCTCGTCGACCCAGGGGGCGAGATCCATCCGCCGCTGTGCGAGGCGGCCGGCGGCCTGAGCCGAGTCGAGGTATTGCTGCGCCTTGCGGTGCGCCCAGATTTCGGCGCCGAGGGGTTTCAACGCCTGCAGCCCGTAGATATGGTCGGCGTGGTAGTGCGAGACCATCACGCGCCGGATCGGCTGCGTCGTGACCTTGCGGATCGCGGCGACCATCGCGGCGCCCAGCGCCGGCGTGCCGAGTGAGTCGAACACGACGACACCGTCATCGGTGACGACGAAGCCGGCGTTCGACATGAAGCCCTTGTTCTCGGTGCTCGCCATTCCCGCTTCGCCCTGGAAGAGCCAGCAGTGTGCCGAGATCTTCCGCGGCGTCAGCGTGAGTTCGCCGGCAGCTTGCGCCGTAGCGGCGACGAACATGAGGACGAAAATGAGGACGACCACGAT
>JAAFGU010000301.1 GCA_010365205.1 Aromatoleum sp.
CCTGCCGCGACCGCGGGCCGGCGGCGTTGCCGCGTATCTGCTCGGCGCCGCGGTCATCGCGCTGCTCATTGCGGGCCAGGCGCAGGACGCGAAATCCGGCTCGATCATGGTTGGCGCCGTCGCCGGTCTTTTGGTCGCGGCCGCGCTGTCGGCGTGGCTCACAATCATCGCCTTGAAGCGGCTGCCGCAGCGCGGCGTGACGTGGCGGTTCGGACTCGCGAATCTGCGCCGCCGCCCGCTCGCGTCGAGCCTGCAGATCGGCGCGCTGGCGCTGGGCCTGATGGCGCTGCTGCTGCTTACCGTCGTCCGCGGCGACCTGATGCAGAACTGGCGGCAGAGCCTGCCCCCCGACGCGCCGAACCACTTCGTCATCAACGTGCTGCCGGATCAGGTCGACGGCGTGAAGGCGCTGGTCAAGCGCGAGACGGGCGCCGACGTTCCGCTGTATCCGATGGTGCGCGGGCGGCTCGTCGCGGTGAACGGCGCGCCGGTCGACACCGGCGGGCTCGAGGATACGCGCGCGCGGCGGCTGGCCGAGCGCGAATTCAATCTGTCGTGGACCGACACCCTCGCCAAGACCAACCGTGTCGTCGCGGGCAAATGGTTCGACGGCGCGTCGGGGTCCGGGGCCGGCATTTCGCTCGAGGATGGCATCGCGACGACGCTGAAGTTGAAGCTCGGCGACGCTCTGACCTGGGACATCGCCGGCACGCCGTTGACGGCGAAGATCACCAGCCTGCGCAAGGTCGAGTGGGACAGCTTCCGCCCGAACTTTTTCGCGCTGTTCGCGCCGGGCGTGCTGGATACGATGCCGCAGACTTTCCTTGGCGCCGTCCGCGTCCCCGAGTCGCCGCAAGGCGGCGCCTGGCTGTCCGCGCTGGTGCAGGAGTTTCCGAACGTGCTGGCGATCGACGTTGGCGAGATCATCCGCCAGATCCAGTCGATCATGGACCAGGTGGCGAAAGCGGTCGAGTTCGTGTTCCTGTTCACGCTGCTCGGCGGCTTGCTGGTGTTGCAGGCGGCGATCGCGGCGACGCAGGACGAGCGCAAGTTCGATGCGGCGATTCTGCGCACGCTTGGCGCGTCGAAGGCGCAGCTCACCGCGGCTCAGGTCGCGGAATTCCTGGTGCTGGGCGCGCTTGCCGGGCTGCTCGCCGCAGCCGGCGCGACGGTCACCGGCTACGTGCTCGCCGATCGCGTGTTCCAGATTCCGTTCGCGGCGAACCCGCTGGTCTGGGCCTATGGGCTTTTCGGCGGCGCGGTATCGGTGACCTTGGCGGGATGGCTCGGCACGCGCGGGACGATGCGCCATCCGCCGCTGGAAGTGATCCGGCAACTCGGCTGACCTGGATTCTCCGGGGTCCGCTCCGCTACTCGCCACGCTACGTCCGGCTGGCCAGCGTCGATTCGCGGGCAAGGAGCCGTGCCAGCGCGACCAACGCCAGCGCGGTCAGCGCCAGCGGAACCGCGTACGACTGCGCGAGTTCGGATAGCGGCATCGCTTCGCCGCGCAGCGCGCGGTTGAGCAGCGCGTACTGCCCCGACACCGGCACCCAGGCCAGCCACGCCGGCTCCTTGCGCTGCAGGAACAACTGCACGAACGGCAGGATCGAGACGACAAAGAGCATCACCGAGACATTCGACTGCGCTTCCTTGTACGTGCGTCCGCGGCCGCCGACCCACAGGAGAATCGCCGGCGTCAGCACGATCATCGGCAGCAGGATCACCAGGAAACGGGCGAACTCCGCGATTCCGAACAGGAACGGGATGCCCACCGACGGCAAGGGGCCGAAGCGCAACGTCAGATAGAAACCAGACAGCGTCAACAGCACGACCAGCGCGTTGAGCACGACGACGGCGAACCACTTGCCGGTCGCGAGTTCGATCGGCGCGGCCGGCGTCATCAGCAGCGGTTCGAGTGAGCCCCGCTCGCGCTCTCCGGCCGTGGTGTCGAGTGCGGCCGCCATGCCGCCGATCACCGACGCGAAGAGACCGTAATACGCAACCAGAAACAGCACCAGCGAGCCAGCGCTTTGCGGCGTCGACAGGTCGCGCAGCTCGATGGTCAGCGGGTTCGCGACCTCGGGCGACAGGCCGCGCAGCAGCAGCCGGGCGTGCCCCCATTCGCGGTTGAACGAGCGGAGAAGCGATTCCGCCTGGTCGATCGACGCGCGCGCGCGGTCGCGCGAGCGGTCGTAGACCAGACGCACGATCCCCGGCTTGCCCTCGGCGACGTCGGCGGCGAAACCGACGTCGATCGCGAGCACCACGTCGAGATCGCCGCTCTTCACCTGTTCCTCGTAGTCGGCCGGCGCGGGCGAGAGCGTCACCTGCTGCCGTTCGAGAAACGCGATCAAGGCCGGCGCATGGTCGCGGCCGGCGACGGCGAGCTTGAGCTCGCGAGCCTTGTCCGCCTGGCTGGCGACGAGGTTCAGGACCAGCATCAGCAGAATCGGGCCCGCGGCGATCGAGGTGACCAGCATCACCAGGATCGTCCGCCGGTCGCGGAAGCTGTCGACGACTTCCTTGCGCACAATCGCGGCGATGCGCGCGAGCGCGGAATCGGTTGCGGGCGTGTCGTTTCGCATGCTCAGGCTGCCGCCCGTGCGTACGGGCGGCGTCGAAGCGCTGGCGCGCACCTCGGCGCTTGGCCGCGCCTCGCCGGGTCGGTCATGCGGCCAACCCCTCACCGGATCCGAGCAAGTGGACGAACGCGTCCTCGAGCGTCGTCTGACCCGACTGCGCGACCAGTTCCGCGGCGGTCCCCGTCGCGACGACGCGGCCGCGGCCGAGGATCACGATGCGGTCGCACAGCGCCGAGACTTCCTGCATCACGTGCGAACTGAACAGCAGGCACTTGCCTTCGGCGCGAAGGGCCCGCAACAAGTCGCGCAGCGCACGCGTGCTCATGATATCGAGGCCGTTGGTCGGCTCGTCGAGCAGGATCACCCGCGGGTCGTGCACGAGCGCGCGCGCGATCGCGACCTTCATCCGTTCGCCTTGGGAGAAGCCCTGCGCGCGGCGGTCGGCGATGGCATCGATGCCGAGCACCTCGATGAGCTCGTCGATGCGGCGGGCGAGCAACGTGCCGGCGAGCCCATGCAGCGCGCCGTAGTAGCGGATGTTCTCGCGCGCGGTCAGACGCGGATAGAGCCCGCGGGCATCGGACAGCACGCCGATCCGCCGGCGCACGGCGACGCGATCGCGGATGACGTCGAGGCCGTCGACCGCTGCGGAACCGGCGTCCGGCGCGAGCAAGGTCGCCAGAATCCGCAGCAGCGTTGTCTTGCCGGCGCCGTTCGGGCCGAGGAGGCCCGTGATCTCGCCGTCTGGCGCGTTGAACGAGACGCCGGCGACGGCCTTGACCTCGCCGCGCTTGCCGAACGCCTTGGCGACGTGGTCGACGACGATCACGGCTGCGCTCCGAGACGGTCGGGCCACAGCGGCGGCCGCACGCTCTTTTCGAAATACTCGACGCACGATGCGGCCAGGGTGTCGAAGGTCGGATCGTCGACGAAGGATGCGATCAATCGCGGCGCGCAGGCGTGCGGCGAGACGATGTGCCCGTAGCCGCGGGCAACGACGTGACGGCTGCGGGAAAGCGTCTTCGCGACTTCGGCTCCGTTCGCCGGCGGCGTGACCGGGTCGAGGCCGCCGGAGAGGATCAGCACCGGGACGTCGCTTTGCACCGGCGATGCGGCGTCCGGCGGTACC
>JAAFGU010000302.1 GCA_010365205.1 Aromatoleum sp.
CTCGCCGTGGCGTACTCGATCGCCGCTCCGGCACAGGCGCAGGCGCCGCCGCCGGTCGCGTCCCTTGGCAATCCTCCGAGCTACTCCACTCGCGCGCTGTCTTCGGTGCCCAACGCGGCCGCCGTGCGCACGCGCATCTGGGCGCCGCGTCTGGACGACCGCTTCGTGTCGCAGGGCGTGGCGGCCGGCGGCGGCTGGCTGTGGGTCGTCGCCTATCAGAGCACCGATCAGAATCCGGATAGCGGGCCGTGCAGCGTGTTCCGAGTCGATCCGGCCGCCGGGCTGGTCAACGGCCAATTCACGCTGCCCGATTCGTGCACGTCACCGGGCGGCATCGTGTGGGCCGGGGACGGCAATCTCTATGTCGCCGACCCGGATCATCTGTACCGGATCGACAGCAACGCCGCGCTCGCCGCCGGCGCCTGCGTCGCGGCGGGATGCTTGACCATACCGCTCGGCGGGCAGGTGCGCGGGCCGGTGCTCGCGCTGCGCGGCGATGCATTGTGGATCGGCGAGGCGACGCTCGAATTCGACGACCCGGGCCGGATGTTCAGGTTCTCGCAAGCGAGCTTGCGCCGGTTGCCGGCCGGCGTCGAAATCACCGAGGCGCTCTCCGACCGGACGCTGTCGATCGCGTCGGCGACGCGCGGCGCCGCGGTTGCGCCGGATGGAACTCTCTGGCTCGCGCAAGGCAATGCCCGGTTCGGCCGGCTGCAGCGCGTCGAGCCCGACAGCGGACGTGTGCTCGCCGAATATCCATTGGTCGCCGGTCTCGGCGACCTCGAGTTCGGGCCCGATGGTGTGCTCTGGGCGGTTGCCAATGCCGGCTCGTGGCGTTCGCTGCCGTGGTCGACGTTCTTCCCGCTGGTCTTCTCGATCGACGCGGCGGCGTTACGCTGACCGCGCGTTCCCGCGTGTGCGTCGGCCGGCCCGCGGACTTCCCGTTCACTGCCGCTACTGCGGACAACGTGGGTGAAGACAGTCTGCTCGCGCGCAGGCGTTCTGTGTACGCCACCGCACTGACCTCCGCAGGAGCGGCCGTTATTCTCGATGCCATTCCGTCCGATCCCGCGAGATTTCCTTCATGCCTTGGCGCCTGACGTTTTGCAGCAGTCTCGTCGCCTTAGCGTTGGCGGTGGCCAACGCCGCGCACGCCGATTCGCTGGCGGTGATTCCGCCATTGCCGTTGCCCGGCCCCTTCGCAGTCCAGTGCAACGATCTGACGCAGGATTTCGCGCGGCTCGCCCCCGGCGAGGACGTCCAGACCTACTGGGAAGGTGTTCCGCGTTCCGACGGCTCCGGCCGGTACATCACCGATCTTCTGGTCAATCCGGCCGGCGTGCTCGGCGTGACGACGACGTTGCCCGACGATCGCGAGCTGTACGGGCCCTACGCGCAGCAAAGCTTCGTCCATACGATTGCGATCTGCGCGCCGACGGCGGCGGATAACCCGCGTCCGGACTATCCATTGCCGACCGGCCGCGTCGTGCCGCACATGCAGCGCACGGGCGAGGCGCCGATCTGGCCGGACCCGTCGGGCCGCTACCCGATCCTGCTGTTCTCGGCGGGCCTCGGCGGCAGTCCGCTGTCGAACGACTACATCAACGCGCTCGCCATCTTCGCGAGCTACGGCTACGTGACCGTCGCGACGTTCCCCGGCGACGCCCGCTTCGCCGACATCAGGCTGGAAGGCTTCCAGGATATCTCGTACGCGATTTTCCATCTTGAAAAATTTGTTGCCATGCAGGCGATCCGGCCGCTCGCGCTTTCCGCTGCGCTCGACCTCGTGCTCGCGCATCCGGATTGGCGCGACCACGTCGACACCGCGCACATCGGTGGATTCGGCGCGAGCCTGGGCGGCGAATCGCTGTTGCTGTTGGCGGGCGCCCAGCTGACTACGACGTTCGGTCAATCGTCGAAGCAGGTGATCCGCGATCCGCGGGTGATCGCCGCCGTTGGTTACGTTCCGTATTTCGGGCACTCGGTCTTGCCGGCGTTCGGCCGCAGCAACGCCGGGGTCGATTCGGTGACCGTGCCGTTCCTCGGCATCGCCGGCACCGCCGACACGACGGCGCCGATCGATGTCACCACCGACGGCGTCCGGCGATTGAAAGGCACCCGCGAACTCGTCGCGCTGGCGGGCGTCGATCACGGCTTCGATGTGCCCGGCACCGGCGATATCTTCACCTGGTCGCTCGAGTTTCTGGCTGGCCACGCCGAGGACGACCGCGCGGCGCGCGCGCAGCTGTCGCGGATGACCCGCGTCGCGGGGGGCGCCGACGACCAGGTGCTGATCGACTACACGGCACCGTCTGCCGCGGCGGCAGGCGAGCGGATCGTGATCGAGTACTACAACGGCACGCTCGACCACTACTTCCTCACCGCCGAACCGGCCGAGGCCGCGATGCTCGACGCCGGCATCGTGGTGCCGGGCTGGACGCGGACCGGCTTCGACTTCAAGGCGTGGGCGGAGGGATCGCCGCAGGGACTGTCGGCGTGCCGCTTCTTCGGCACGCCCGGACGCGGCCCCAATTCGCACTTTTACACCGTCGACGCGAACGAATGCGCGATCGTGAAGGCGAATCCCGGCTGGTCGTTCGAGGGACTCGCATTCCAGGTCAATGAACCCGTCGCGGCCGACTGCCCGGCTGCCGCGATGCTGGTGACGCGGCTCTACAACAACGGCAAGGGTGGGCAGGCCAACCACCGGTATCTGACGAGCCGCAGCGCGATCGCCGACATGCAGGGCCAAGGCTGGATCATCGAGGGCCCGGTGTACTGCACGCCGCCGTGATCCCATTGCGGATCGCGCCCCTTGGGGCGACGGGGCCGAAGCGTCGCCGTGATGCCGGCACGTGCGAGAACGGGGGTACGAGCGGCATTATTCAGCGGCGATCCCCGCCCGCTTCGGATCAGACAAAAAATCCGGCCCGCGCGAGGCGGGCGTTCCGGCAACCCGGCATCGGCTCCGAACGTCGCCGCTAGCGCGCGCCCAGCAGCTTCGCCGTCTTTGCCACCGCCGGCGGCTTTACCCAGAAGATCGCGCTGAAGCGTCCGTCGCGGGTCGACACCGCGTCCATTGCCGTGACGTTGATCTTCGCGGCGGCGAGCGCATCGAGGATGCCGGTCATCGCGCCGATGCGATCGTCGCCGTCGACCAGGAAGCCGGACTTCTTCGCGCTCAGCTTCAGCTTGAGTTTTTTGGCGGCGGCCTTGAGCCGGGCGGAATCGTCGGGAACGAGGTCGAGCTGCGCGCGCCGTCCGCTGGGAAAGCCGGAGAACGCGCGCAGATTGACGCCCGCCGCGGCGAGGTCGGACATGATCTTGGCGGCTTGGCCAGGCGCATTGGATAGCGTCACGTAGAAGTAGTCGACTTTGCGCACTGCGGTGCTCATGGAGGCCTCCTTGACAAAGAAAAGTGAGGGAACGCGAGCGACACTGCGGGACGCTCGGGGACGCTCAGGGATGTCGCGCCCCACGCTAGGCTCACCGCACGCATCCTGCGGACAGCGGAATTATCCGCCGTTTCGGCGCGTATCGGGCGCTATCTCACGGACAGCGGCCCGCGGCGATCCCCGTGGTTGCGATGTCGCGGGGTTCGCCGGTCAGCGCGACGGCAGCGCGTCGAGGTTCGCGCGCGCGCGGAAATCGCCGGGATCGAGCGTCAGCGCGTGCGCGTACGCGGCCCGCGCGCGGTCGAGG
>JAAFGU010000303.1 GCA_010365205.1 Aromatoleum sp.
CGGGCGGCGCTGCCCGCGCGCGCGACACTGGAACCGCGTCCGCCCCCGCCGTGGCGACGCCGATCGAGCGTGCGCGCGCCGTCGAAGGGACGCTGCGACAACAGGCCGAGGACGCCGGCAAACGGATCGACGACGCGATGCGGTAGGCGCGCTCGTGGTGTTCGCGCCCCGCTCGGCGCGCGCGATGCTAGAATCAAACGCTGCGCTTTCCCGCCTCGGAAGGTCTCGTGTCGAACTACCCACACCCGATCATCGCCCGCGAAGGCTGGCTGTTCGTTGCGCTCGCGCTTGTGGTCGCGCTCGCGTTGTCGATCGCCGGTCTCTGGCTGCTCGCGGTGCCGGCTTGGCTGGTGGCGCTGTTCATCCTCCAGTTCTTCCGCGACCCGCCCCGCGCCGTGCCGACGGTACCCAACGCCGTGCTGTCGCCGGCCGACGGGCGCGTCGTCAAGGTCGAGAAGGCGCGCGATCCGTATCTCGACCGCGACGCGCTGAAGATCAGCGTATTCATGAATGTGTTCAACGTGCATTCGAACCGCAGTCCCGTGGACGGCGTCGTCGTCGGCGCGTGGTATCACCCGGGCGGCTTCGTCAACGCGGCGCTGGACAAGGCCTCGCTCGATAACGAGCGCAATGCGCTCCATCTTGCGACCGCCGGCGGGCAGAACGTCACCTGCGTGCAGATCGCCGGGCTGATCGCGCGGCGAATCCTGTGCTACGTGAAGGCCGGCGATACGCTAACCCGCGGCCAGCGCTACGGGTTCATCCGTTTCGGGTCGCGCGTCGACGTCTATCTCGATCCCGCCTCGACGCCGGAAGTCGTGGTCGGCGATATCGTCTCCGCGACGGAAACGATTCTCGCCCTGTTGCCGGCCGCCTGACGCGGCCCCGGCGCAACCGAACTCCCGGCCATGGCGGACTTCGACACCCAGCGCACACTGCGGAAGAACCGCATTCGCCGCCGCGGCATTTACTTGCTGCCGAACCTGTTCACGACCGCCGCGCTGTTCGCCGGTTTTTACGCGATCGTGCAGGCGATGAACCAGAACTTCGACCAGGCGGCCGTCGCGATTTTCGTCGCGATGGTGCTGGACGGACTCGACGGCCGGGTGGCCCGGCTCACGCACACGCAGAGCGCGTTCGGCGCCGAGTACGACAGCCTGTCCGACATGGTGTCTTTCGGCCTGGCGCCTGCGCTGGTCATCTACGAGTGGACGCTGAAGGGGATGGGCAAACTCGGCTGGATCGCGGCGTTCGTCTACGTCGCCGGTGCGGCGCTGCGGCTCGCGCGGTTCAACACGATGCTAGAAGTCGGCGACAAGCGCTTTTTCACCGGCATGCCCAGCCCGGCGGCCGCCGCGCTGGTGGCCGGTTTCGTCTGGATCGTCGATGATTACATCATCGATCCGGGTAGCGTGCGCGAGTGGGCGTGGGGCGTCACGGTTTTCGCCGGGCTGACGATGGTCAGCAACGTGAAGTACTGGAGTTTCAAGACCATCAACCTGAAGAAAAGCGTGCCCTTCCTGGCGCTGATGGTTTTCGTGCTGTTGCTCGCCCTGCTCCTGTACCAGCCCCCGCACGTGCTGTTCGGCGGATTCGTCGCCTATGCGCTGTCGGGCTATGCAGGAACGGCCTGGACAGCATGGAAGCGCCGTCGCGGGTCGGCTCCGCCACCGACCTGAACCACGGATCGGGGCGCCGGTGGCGCGATAAGTCGCAACCCCTTGCTTTACCTGCGATTCTCCGGTTATAGTCCCATCGTCATGAGCAGACTCTCTACCGTTGGCCGTCTTGCGCTCCCCGCGCCGACCTCCCTCACGGGCGGCCTGCTGCTGCTTCTGCTGCGCCCCGCGCGCAGATAAAACACACCCCCTTCTGCCGAGTTGTGCCTGCGCCGTCCGGAACCGGACGGATGCCTCTTCATGCTGGCCGTCCCCATGCGAGGACCCGTGATGCGAACCGACCCTTCCCGAAAGTACCGACCGTTTCCGACGATCGACCTTCCTGACCGCCGATGGCCGTCGCGCGTCATCGACTGCGCGCCGGTATGGTGCAGTGTCGACCTGCGCGATGGCAATCAGGCGCTGATCGAGCCTATGGACGCCTCCCGCAAGCTGCGGATGTTCCGGCTGCTGGTAAAGCTCGGCTACAAGGAGATCGAGATCGGTTTCCCCGCCGCGTCGCAGACGGATTTCGATTTCGCGCGCAAGCTGATCGACGAGAACCTCATTCCCGACGACGTGAGGGTACAGGTGCTCACGCAGTCGCGCGAGCCGCTGATCCGGCGCACGTTCGAGGCGCTCGTCGGCGTGAAACGGGCGATTGTCCATCTCTACAATTCGACGTCGACGGTGCAGCGGCGCATCGTCTTCGGCCTCGACCTCGACGGCATTCGCGACATCGCCGTCAGCGGCGCGCAGATCATCGGTGACGTCGCGGCCGGTTATCCGGACACGGCGTGGACGTTCGAGTATTCGCCCGAAAGCTTCACCGGCACCGAACTCGACTTCGCCGTCGACGTCTGCGACGCCGTCAGCGCCGTCTGGCGGCCCACGCCCGCGCGCAAGATCATCGTCAACCTGCCGTCGACTGTGGAGATGTCGACGCCGAATGTCTACGCCGACCAGATCGAATGGATGAGCCGGCGCCTCGCGCGCCGCGACGGCATCGTGCTGTCGGTGCATCCGCACAATGACCGCGGTTGCGGCGTCGCGGCGGCGGAGCTCGCGGTGCTGGCCGGCGCCGAGCGCATCGAGGGTTGCCTGTTCGGCAACGGCGAGCGCACCGGCAACGTTTGCCTGGTGACGCTCGGCCTGAATCTGTTCACGCAGGGCGTCGACCCGGGCATAGATTTCTCCGACATCAATGCGATCCTGCGCACCGTAGAGGACTGCAATCAGCTCCCGGTGCATCCGCGCCATCCGTACGGCGGCGAACTTGTTTTTACCGCATTCTCGGGTTCGCACCAGGACGCGATCAAGAAAGGGCTCGCCGCCCGCGCGCAGGAAATCGCGCGAGGCAACGAAATGTGGGACGTGCCGTACCTGCCGATTGACCCGGCCGACCTCGGCCGGACCTATGATGCGGTGATACGAGTGAACAGTCAGTCGGGCAAGGGCGGTATCGCATACCTGCTGGAGCGCGACTACGGCCTCGCGCTGCCGCGCCTGCTGCAGATCGAATTCAGCCAGGTGATCCAGCAGATTACCGACTCGACGGCCAAGGAACTGTCACCGGCGGAAATCCACGCGGTGTTCGAGCGCGAGTACGTCGCCGCGACGCTGCCGATCGCGTACGTCGATCATCGCGCCCACCAGGCGGTGCACGGGACAATCGAGCAGCTTTCAGCCCGGCTGACGTTCGACGGCGTCGAGACCGTCCTCAAAGGGGCGGGCAACGGTCCGGTGGACGCCTTCGTCCACGCGCTGCGTGAGGGCGCGGGGATCGACGTGCACGTGCTGAGCTACCACGAGCACGCGGTGGGCGCGGGCGAGGACGCGACGGCGGTGGCCTACGTTCAGTTGCGGATCGGCGGCGACCGGACCGTGTACGGCGTCGGTCTCGATCCGAATATCGTCACCGCCACGCTGCGGGCGGTCGTCAGTGCGGTGAATCGCGCCGTGCAGCGCGGCCTGATCGCATCGCCCGACATGCGGCGCCCCGCGCATGCGTGACCGGCCGGGCGCTGCGGCT
>JAAFGU010000304.1 GCA_010365205.1 Aromatoleum sp.
CCCAGACCGAGGTCGCGATCCTCGACGCCGAATGCGGCGAGGTCCTGCGTGCCGAAATGCTTCGCCAGCGCACGCGCGGCGGCGGCAGAGTCGAAGTGCCACATCGGCAGCGCGCGGGTGGGAACGCGCCCGCCACGCAGCGGCGGGGGCAACCCGTCGGGCATCAGGAGTTCGGCAGCGTCGAGCCGCTCCAGCGCGGCGGCGGTCTGCGCGAACGGCACTTCGGACAGCGTGAACTGTCCCGATGCGAGATTGAGCCAGGCGAGCCCGGTTCGGTGCGTGCCGGGATTGACAGCGACGAGCAGGCTGTCGCGTTTCGCGTCGAGCAGGTTCGCGTCGGTGACCGTGCCCGGCGTGACCACGCGCACCACCCTGCGCTCGACCGGGCCCTTGCTCGTCGCCGGATCGCCGATCTGTTCGCAGATCGCGACCGACTCGCCGAGCTTCATCAGCTTCGCCAGATACTGCTCGACCGCGTGGAAAGGCACGCCGGCCATCGGGATCGGCGCGCCAGCGGACTGGCCGCGCGACGTCAGCGTGATGTCGAGCAACGGCGCCGCGCGCTGCGCGTCCTCGTAGAACAGTTCGTAGAAATCGCCCATCCGGTAGAACAAGAACTTGTCCGGATGTTCGGCTTTGGCGGCGAGATACTGCCGCATCATCGGCGTGTGGGCCGGGGCCGGCGCGGCGGGGGAGGGGGAAGACGACATCGCGGCCATTATAACGGCGCGCCGGAGGCCGGCCGGCGCGCCCGCGAGGGTCAGCGGTCGATCACCACCATCGCTGCGAGCTGGGTCATGCCGCCGACAATGTAAACCGTCGCCGTCTCGGCGCTGAACAGAACGACACCGGGAACGGTCAGCAATGGGGTCCCGGTCGCGGCGTTGTTGATCGTGAACGTGTAGGTGCCGGAATCGAATTCGACGTAACCGGAGGCGGTCGGCGAGGCGAGTGCCGAAACCTGCTTCGCCGTTCCGTTCAGCACGTCGAGCGGCGGCGCATCGGGCGATGCATTGACGAAACGGACGCGCGGCCGGTTTGTCACCGAGGGCAGGTTGAAGTCGCTGAGCGCAATCGCCTGCAGCGCGCCGGTGAAGCCGGTCAGCAGGATCGAGGTGTCGGTCGCCGCGCCGAGCGAACCGGTCACCGCGGCGATCGTGGCACCTGGCGTGGCGGCGGCCTCGTACGTGATCGCGCGGGCGCCCGACGAGACGTTGGCATACAGGGACGGGCTCGGGTAGATTTCGCCCGACACGATGGCGGCGCCGTCGACCAGCAGGTTGACGGCGCCGGTCTGCGGCGCGGCGTGGATGGATTTGATGCGTGCCAGCGTGCTGTTGGCGAGCGCGACCGCGGCAGTGCCGTTGAAGTCGGCCAGCGCGACGTTGACGAGCTGGGCGCTGCCCTTGGTGTACACGATTGCCGCGGTGTTGCGGCCATCGGCGTAGCTCAAGCTGCCCGAGTCGTAGATCACGGTCTTGGTGCCGGAAAGCGTGAGGCGCAGCCGATATTGGCCCGCCGCGTAACGGTTCGAAATCGTCGCTATGCCGGTGTTGACGCCAAAGAAGCTCGGCGACAGGTTGTCGATGGCATCGTCCGGCTTCGTCAGGTAGGCGTCGATGAAGCCGAATTTCGCCGCGGCGTTGACGATGCGCAGCTTGAAGTTTCCGCCGCCGGGCGCGACGGCGTCGTCGGGCATCATCAACAGCGCGGGCGCCGCGACCGATCCGTACGCCGTCAGCGTGTACGTTTGCTCGCCGAACAGCGCGTAGCGGGTGTTGATCAGCGTAGTCGTGCTGCCCGGAAGGCTGACGGCGAAGTTGACGTCGCTGGGAGGGAAATCGCGATAGCCGGTGGCGGTCTCGAGCGGGACGCCGGGCCACACCGTGGTGCCAGCCTCGGCGGCGTCGAGCGCCGCGGCGCCGGCCATGACGTTGACGAAGCGTACGCTCGCGAAGGTGTTCGGAAAACTGTTGATGGTGTCGATCTTGCAGCTCGCGAGCGCGAGCGGCAGTGTGAGCAGGGCGGCGAAAAGTCGGAGGCGGCGTGCCATCGGATCATCCATGAGGCAAAATGGCATCATGCTACGCCTCGCAGCGTTCGATTTCCATATTTTTAGCCATCTCTCCGACCCTATCTCGCGCGCATGCGTGGTCCTCATGTTCGCTTGCGGGCGACAAGAACCGAACCGCGTGAGCCGGCTGGTACCAACGCGGGTAGCGATGCGGGTAGCGATGCGGGTAGCGATGCGGCGTCTTTCCCGAAAATCGACGCGCCGCGGCTCGATTGGATGCCCGCCCGATGCATGAGTGAGAAGGAGCCGCCGCGATGCCCGTCCTCCGCTTGAGTCCCGGCCGCCTGACGCTTCCGCTGCTGCGCGATCTGTGGACGGCGCCGCGCAGGTTCGCGATCGACGCTTCGGCGCGGCCGGCGGTCGACGCGGCGGCGAAGACGGTCGACCGCGTCATCGCGTCGGGCCAGACCGTATACGGCGTCAACACCGGTTTCGGACTGCTGGCGCGCACGCGTATCGACGACGCGCGGCTGGTCGAGTTGCAGCGCGCCTTGGTGTTGTCGCATTCGGCCGGCACCGGCGCGCTGCTCGACGATTCAATCGTCCGCTTGATCGTCGTGCTGAAGGCCGCCTCGCTCGCGCGCGGCCATTCGGGCGTGCGCTGGAGCGTGATCGAGGCGCTGGTCGCGCTCGCCAATGCCAGCATCGTCCCGAGCATTCCGGGGCAGGGATCGGTCGGCGCTTCCGGCGATCTGGCGCCACTTGCGCACCTGTCGGCGGTGCTGATCGGTGAAGGGGAGGCCCGGATCGACGGCAGGATCGTCCCGGCAAAGGAAGCGCTGGCGGAGGCCGGCCTCGCCCCGGTCGCGCTGGGCCCGAAAGAAGGACTCGCGTTGTTGAACGGCACGCAGGTGTCGACCGCGCTCGCGCTCGCCGGGCTGTTCGCCGCCGAGCGGGTGATGGCCGCGGCTTTTGTCGCCGGAGCCCTGTCGCTCGACGCATGTCTGGGCAGCGATACACCGTTCGATCCGCGCATCCAGGCCGTACGCGGCCATCGCGGCCAGATCGATGCCGCGGCGATCTATCGCGCGCTGCTCGCCGGCAGCGGCATCCGCGAGTCGCACAAGGATTGCCACCGCGTGCAGGATCCGTACAGCCTGCGCTGCCAGCCGCAGGTGATGGGCGCGTGCCTCGACCAGCTGCGTCACGCGGCCGACGTGCTGCTCGTGGAGGCGAACGCGGTGTCCGACAATCCGCTCGTTTACGCCAACGATGGAGAAATTCTCTCCGGCGGCAACTTCCACGCGGAGCCCGTCGCGTTTGCCGCCGACAATCTCGCGCTCGCGATCGCCGAGACCGGCGCGCTGTCCGAGCGGCGGATTGCGCTGCTGATGGACACGAACATGTCGGGCCTGCCGCCGTTCCTCGTCGAGGACGGCGGCGTCAACTCGGGCTTCATGATCGCGCAGGTGACGGCGGCGGCGCTGGCCTCGGAGAACAAGGCGCTGGCGTTTCCGCGCAGCGTCGATTCGCTGCCGACGTCGGCGAACCAGGAAGATCACGTCAGCATGGCGACCAACGCCGCGCTGCGGCTCCTGCCGCTTGCCGCCAACGCGGCGCGCATCGTCGCGGTCGAGCTGCTGGCCGCGACGCAG
>JAAFGU010000305.1 GCA_010365205.1 Aromatoleum sp.
GGCCGCGCTCAACCTTTCGGTCGAGCAGGCGGCGGAGAGCGCGATCCGTCTCGCCAACGCGAACATCGTCCGGGCGATACAGCTCGTGTCCACCGAGCGCGGCCGCGATCCGCGCGACTACGTGATCGTGCCGTTTGGCGGCGCCGGCCCACTGCACGCGACGATGATCGCCGCCGATCTCGGCGTCGACAGCGTCGTCGTGCCGCCCAATCCCGGCGTGATTTCCGCCTACGGCCTGCTCGCGTCGGATTACGTGAAGCACGAAAGCCTCACGCTGAAGCTGCGCCTCGACGAGGAGGCGCCGGCGCGCGTTGGTCGAGGATTCGACGCGCTTTGCGAAAGCCTGCTCCTGCAGTTCCGCGAAATGGGCTTCGAGCCGCCGCTCGAATGGACGTTCGGCGTCGACATGCGCTTCGTCGGACAGGCGTTCGAGGTCACCGTCGGTTTCGACGCCGACGCGATCGCGAAGCTCACGCGAGAGGACATGGAGCGGCGCTTCGTCGACGAGCATCACCGCGTGTTCTTCCACGGCGAAGCGTCGAATCGCGTGGTCGAGATCATCTGTCTGCGCCTTGCCGCTTGCAAGCGCCTGGCGGAAATCCCGAAGCTCGCCCGCGACACCAGTGAAACGGGCGCCATCGCCGAGGCGCCGCTGTTCGCCGACGGACGCTGGGGCGCTTGCACGCGGCTCGCGGCCGGAAGCCTCGGCCCGGGCCAGACGGTCGAGGGGCCCGCGCTGCTGCAGGGGCTGACTGCGACAATACTGGTCTCCGCCGGATGGCGCGGCACGCTCGACGGGCAGGACAATCTCGTGGTGACAAGGGGCTGAACATGAAAGTATCGCCGATCGATTACGCCGTCGTGAGCCAGGCGCTGCACGCGGTCGCCAACGAGATGGGCGCCAAGCTCATCCGCTCCGCCTATTCGACGGTCCTGCGCGAGGCGCGCGACGGCGCCGCCGCGCTGCTCGATCGCGAAGGCAGCGTGGTGGCGCAGGCCGATCTCATCCCGATGCAGCTTGGCCCGATGGGAATGACGATCAAGCCGTGCCTCGAGCGGCATCCACTGGCGACTCTCGTCGAAGGCGATTTCCTCATCAGCAACGATCCGTACAACGGCGGCCAGCATCTGCCCGACGTATTCATCTTTACGCCGATCTTTTTCGACAGACAGATCGTCGCGTTCAGCGGCAGCGTTGCGCATCACCTAGATCTGGGAGGTGGCAGCCCGGGCCTCGACACCGAATCGACCGACATTTTTCAGGAAGGCCTGCGCTTGCCGCCGTCGCGCTACAACCTGAAGCGAGATTGGAACGGCGGCACGTTCGAGCGGCTGGTCGCCGCCAATGTGCGCGTGCCCGACCTCACAATCGGCGATTTCAACGCGCAGCATGCGGCGAACGCGATCGGGGCAGCGCGCGTCCAGCAGCTCTGCGCGAAGTACGGCGCCGAGCTCGTGACCGAGGTTATGCGGCAGTTCATCGATTATTCCGAACGGCGCATGCGCGCCGCGATCGCGAAGGTGCCCAACGGCATCTATTACGGCGAGGATGCCGTCGACGACGACGGCACGTCGGACAGGCCGCTCGTCGTGAAGGTCAAGGTCGAGGTGTTGGACGAGGACATTCGCGTCGATTTCGCCGGTACGTGTGCGCAGGTGATGCGCAACGTCAACTGCCCGCTTTCGTCGACGCACGCCGCCACGCTGAGTTGCATCAAGTCGGTCGTCACTAGCGCCAGCATTCCGTTCAATGAAGGGGTCAAGCGGCCGATCCATATCACCGTACCGGAGGGCTCGCTGCTTAATCCGCTGCCGCCGGCACCGGTGCGCGCGCGCATGGAAGCGGGCTACCGCGTGTTCAACGCGCTGATGAAGGCGCTCGCCCAGGCGGTGCCCGAGCGGGTCATCGCATCCGGTTTCGACACGACGACAGTCGTGTGCCTCTCGTGCCAGGCGGAAACCGGCTTCAAGGTCAACCTCGACATCTTCGGCGGCGGCTTCGGCGCAGGCCCGACGGGCGACGGTTGCGACGCCGTCGACCTGCCCTTGTCGAATTGCTCGAACAATCCGGTCGAGGTCCTCGACGCGCAGTGCGATTTCTTCCGCGTCGTCGGCTACCGGCTCGAGCCCGATTCCTTCGGGCACGGCGAGTTCCGCGGCGGCGCCGGATTCAGCCGGCGCTACGAGGTGCTTGCCGACGGCGTCAAGCTGGCAATCTATTCCGATCGCTTCCGCATCCGTCCGGCCGGACTCTTCGGCGGCACCGCGGCGATGACCGGCCACTGCACGATCTTCCGTGGCGGCGAGCGCATCGAGATGGCATCGAAGTCGTCTTACGCGCTGCGCAAAGGAGACATTGTCGAGATGTTCGTCGGTGGCGGTGGCGGGTACGGCAGCCCGTCACGCCGCGCCCCGAAGCTCGTCGAACGCGATCTCCACGAAGGCTTGCTCACGCAGGAGGCTGCGCGCGAATGCTACGGCGTTGGCGCAGGGGAGCCGCGTAGCGCTAGCGCGCGATGACGGCCGTACGCGAGCGGCGGACGATCACGCTGCTGGCAGTGGCCGGGTTTGTCAGCGCCGCCGCGATACGAGTGTGCGACCCGATGCTGCCCGCGCTCGCTCGCGAGTTCGCGACGACGACCGGCCATGCGGCGCAGACCGTCACTGTCTACGCTGTCGCGTACGGAGTGCTCCAGTTCTTCTACGGGCCGGTGGGCGACCACTACGGCAAGTTGAAGGTCATCGCCGGCGCAACGCTCGCGTGCGCGTTGGGCAGTGCCGGAGCCGCGACCGCGACCTCGCTCGGCTGGCTCGTCGGCTGGAGAGCGCTCTCGGGAGCGACGGGCGCGGGCATCATCGCGCTCGCGCTCGCATGGATCGGCGACGCCGTGCCGTACGAGCGGCGGCAGGCGACGCTCGCGCGCTTCATGACGGGCTCGATCCTGGGGATGGCCGCCGGACAGCTCATCGGAGGCACGTTCACGGACATCGTCGGCTGGCGCGGCGCGTTCGCGTTCCTCGCGACAAGCTACGTCGTGGTCGGGTCCTTGCTCCTGATCGAGCTTCGGCGAATGGACTCGATTCGACGTGCGGCGGATGCTTCGGCGCCGCGGAGCGACTCGCTCAGGATAGTTCAGCAGACGCGTTTGGTCCTCGATATCGCGTGGGCGCGCACAATCCTCGCGCTCGTCTGCGTGGAGGCCATCCTGTTTTTCGGTCCGGTTGCATTCATCCCTTCGTATCTGCACGCGCGTTTCGGCGTCTCGCTCGGCGCAGCAGGAGCGATCGCCAGCGCCTACGGACTGGGCGGCGTGGCGTACACGTTAGTCGCGAAGCGCCTCATCGCCCGCCTAGGCGAACGTGGACTCGCCACTGGCGGAGGCTTGGTGCTTTGCGCATCGTTCGCAGCGGTGTTGATCGGCCCGGGATGGGCGTGGTCGCTCGGCGCGACGTTCGCGCTGGGGTTCGGCTTCTACATGCTGCACATCACGCTACAGGCGAACGCCACGCAAATGGCGCCGCGCGCGCGGGGCACCGCGGTGTCGCTGTTTGCCGCCGCGATGTACCTCGCGCAAGCGACCGGGATCGCGCTCGCCTCCGCCGTCGTCGACCGGGCGGGCGCGGCATGGCTTTTCGCCGGAGCCGCGATCGCGTTGCCGCTCGTCGGCG
>JAAFGU010000306.1 GCA_010365205.1 Aromatoleum sp.
CGCGCGAGCGCCGCCGCCTGCGCACCCTTCAGTTCCGCCGTGGCGGTCTTGTTCCGGTACTGGATCGCCGCGGCGCCACCGGTGATCGCGGCCTCGACGCGCGCGACCAGCAATGCGGTGTCCGCAAGATCGGGCGTGACCGCGTACAGACCGCGCAACAGCGCGACGCGGACGCGCCGCCTCGCACGCGGATCGTCAGTGGCTCCCGCGGGCATCGGAAACGCGCGGCGCCTCATCCTCGCCGGCGGGGGTGTCGCTGTCGTCGCGCGCCCAGAACAGTCGATCGGGCAGGAGCTGCCCCATGCCCGGACGGTACGCCTTCTGCAGCGTGTGCCACGTGTAGTCCTGCGCCTCGCGCACGGCCTCCGGCAATTCGAGGCCGTTGGCAAGCATCGCGGCGATGGCGGAGGCCAGCGTGCAACCGGAACCGTGATAGCTGCCGGGAAGCCGCTGCCAGTTGTCGGTGCGGACGATGCCCTCCTTGCCGTACAGCGTGTTGACCACCTGCGTCGTCGCCTCGTGCGTGCCGGTGATCAGAACGTATTCGGCGCCCATTTCGAGCAGCCTTTCGGCGCAGACCGCGAGCGACGGCTCGTCGTCGTCGTCGGTCTCGGCCAGCCGCCGCGCCTCCATGCTGTTGGGGGTGATGATGGTCGCCTGCGGGAGCAGCAGTTCGCGCATCGCGTGCATCATCTCGTCGTTCGCGAATTCGTCGCCGCGGCCGGAGGCGAGCACCGGATCGAGGATCAACGGCACATCCGGATAGTCGGACAGGATCTCGGCAATGACGGCTATGTTCTCGATGCTGCCGAGCACGCCGATCTTGAACGCGTCGACCGGAATGTCCTGGAGCAGGCATCGAGCCTGATCGGCGACCCAGTCGGCATCGACCGCCTGGATGCCCTCGACTCCCATCGTATCCTGCACCGTATAGGCGGTGAGGACCGACAGCGGGTGGCAGCCCATGCTCGCGAGCGTAATGATGTCGGCCTGCAGCCCGGCGCCGCCAGACGGATCCGACGCGGCGAACGTCAGGACGATGGGCGGAAAATCGACGTCGGGAAGTTCGGGCATGAGGAGAGGCCGGAGGACGGACAGTCGGCCGAAACGACGGGGGAATGGCGCGGCGCAGGTCCGACTTGCTAGAATCTGCGGATTTTACTCCATCGACGTACACTCGACGAAGACACGAATGAAAAAGTACATGTGCCTGATCTGCGGCTGGATTTACGACGAGGCCGCAGGCGCCCCCGACGAAGACATTCCCCCGGGAACGAAATGGGAAGACGTGCCGCCGAACTGGACGTGTCCGGAATGCGGCGCGCGGAAGGAAGACTTCGAGATGGTGGAGTTTTGAGACAGAACTGAAAGACAACTGAAACGCAACTGAGGCACAACCGGAATGCAACCATGAGAATTCTGCACACGATGCTCCGCGTCGGCGACCTCCAGCGCTCGATCGCGTTCTACCGCGACGTGCTGGGCATGAAACTGCTGCGCACGACGGACCGGCCCGAGCAGAAATACACCGTGGCGTTCGTCGGCTACGGCGACGAAGCGCAGGCGGCGGTTCTGGAACTCACGTACAACTACGGCGTGGACCGATACGACCTGGGCAGCGGCTTCGGTCATATCGCGATCGCAGTCGAGAATGCGGCGGCCGCGTGCGCCGCGGTACGAGCGAAAGGGGGAGCCGTCACGCGCGAGGCCGGACCGGTCAAGGGCGGCACGACGGTGATCGCGTTCGCGCAGGACCCCGACGGCTACAAGATCGAGCTGATCGAGCGCTGACGAACTGCGCCTACGACTTCGCCGTGCGCAGCAACTCGGCGATGTCGTGAGCGAACACGTCGGGCCCCTGCCCGTAGCTGACGTAGAGGCGGATCCGTCCCTGCGGATCGAAAACGAACGTGCCGGCCGAGTGGTCGACCGTGTACGCGCCGGGCGTACTCCCCGGCTGCTTCTGGTAGATGACCTTGAATTCCTTGGCCGTGCGCTCGGTGGCGGCGGCGTCTCCGAACAGGCCCAGGAAGCGCGGATCGAACGCCGGAACGTATTTCGACAGCAGCTCGGCGGTGTCGCGGTCCGGGTCGACCGTCACGAACAGCACCCGCACGCGGTCGGCGTCCGGACCCAGCCGTTTCATCGTCTCCGCGAGCTCGGCGAGAGTCGTCGGGCAAACGTCAGGGCACTGCGTGTAGCCGAAAAACAGCACCACCACGTTGCCGCGAAAATCGGCGAGTGTGCGCGCCTTGCCGTTGTGGTCGGTGAGCTGGAAATCGCGCGCGAACGTGGTGCCGGTGACGTCCGACGCCATGAATTTCGGCCCATCGGGGGCGCACCCGGCGACGAGGCCGGCCAGAAGGCCAGCAACCAGGCCAGCGCGAAGGACGGCGACCGAGGCGACCCCGCGCATCAGCGCCAGTAGTGGTCGATCAGCAGCGCCGAGAACAGCGCCGCGAGGTAGACGATCGAGTACTTGAACGTCGCGCGCGCGAGTTCGTCGCTGTAGTCGCGGTAGAGCTGGATCACGTAGAGCAGGAAGACTCCGCCCAGCCCCAGCGCCGCGGCGAGATACAGGAAGCCGCTCATCCTGATCGCGAACGGCAGCAGCGTCACGGCGATCAGCACGCACGTGTACAGCACGATCATAAGCTGCGTGTAGCGGCGGCCGTGCGTGACCGGAAGCATCGGCAGTCCCGCCTTCGCATAGTCCTTCACGCGGTACAGCGCGAGCGACCAGAAGTGCGGGGGCGTCCACACGAAAATGATCAGGAACAGCAGCAGCGCCTCGGGCGCCACGTCGCCGGTCACGGCGGACCAGCCCAGCACCGGCGGCATCGCGCCCGAGGCGCCGCCGATCACGATGTTCTGCGGCGTCGCCGGCTTAAGCAGCACTGTGTAGACGATCGCATAGCCGATGAACGTGGCCAGCGTCAGCCACATCGTCAGCGGGTTCACGTACCGGTACAGCAGCAGCAGGCCGAGTCCGCCGACGATGCCGGCGAAGACAAGCGTCGAAGCCGAGGTGAGATCGCCGTTCGGCAGCGGTCGCCGGCGCGTGCGCGCCATCACGGCGTCGATCTTCTGCTCGAGAAGGCAGTTGATCGCGGCCGCGGCGCCGGCGACCAGCGCGATGCCGACGGTGGCGAAGAAGACGACGCGCGGCGGCGGCAATCCCGGCACCGCGAGGAACATCCCGATCACCGCGCAGAAGACGATCAGCGACACGACCCGCGGCTTGGTCAGCGCGAGGAAGTGCCTGAATCGGATTTCGGCGAGGGCGAGGGTCGTCATCGGATATCGGGCGGGCCCGCAAACAAGCTTGCAACTCTACCATCGCAGACGAGCGCGGCGGCCCCTTTTCCGAGCGGCCGATCGCATCTCGGGTGGGCAGGCCAGCGAACAAGCCTGCAACTTTACCATCGGAGATCGGCGCAGCGCCCCTTTGCCGAACCGCCGCTCAGCCGATGCGCGAGGCTTTGAGCAGGCGAGTCAGGTCCCGCCCGAGTCCCTTGATGTCCGGATTTTCGGCATAGCGCAGGACGAGGTTGCCCAGAGGGTCGATGACCACGATCGCGTTGGGGCCGCCCGGCAGCGCGGCCACGCGGGCAGCCGGCGCGCGCGCGACCACCAGTCCGGGATGATCGTCGAGGAGCGCG
>JAAFGU010000307.1 GCA_010365205.1 Aromatoleum sp.
CGAGCGCGAGATCGCCGTTGCGCTGGGGCCACAGCTATGGGGCGAAGGATTGCTGGTCGTCGGGCTTGACATCATCGGTTCGCACCTGACCGAGGTCAACGTGACCAGCCCCACCTGCTTCGTCGAGATCGCTCAGCAATCCGGCTTCGACGTGGCCGGCATGTTCGCCGACGCGCTCGAGCGGGCGGCGAAGGCGTAGGCGTGACCAGTGTTAGCGGCCCGCCGCCGGGCTGCGTGCTAACATTCATTTCCGGCAATCTCGCCGCCGGAATGCGCATTTGGCGCTGACAGGCCCCAGGGCAATCCCATCATGATCGGCATCCTGATCGTCGCCCATGACACCCTCGGCGACAGCCTGGTCAAGGCGGTCACCCACGTCCTGGGTACTCGTCCGCCGCAGTTCGATGTGGTCTCGGTCGCGGCCACCGACGACCCGAGCCTGCTTCTGCCGAGCGCGCGCGAGAAAGTTAGCGCGCTGGATAGCGGCGATGGGGTGCTGATCTTTTCCGATATTTATGGCGCCACTCCGTGCAACCTCGCGACCAAGCTGCTGAAGGCGGGGCGGGTCGAGGGTGTCGCCGGCGTCAATCTGCCGATGCTCGTCCGTGCGTTCACCTACCGCACCAAGGACATGGATACGATGATCAAGAAGGCCATTTCCGGCGGTTGCGATGGCGTGCTGCACGTCGAGATGGATCCCGTCTATGCCGCAACGCGACGTTGAGATCATCAACCAGCTTGGGCTGCACGCCCGGGCCGCGGCCAAGCTGACGCAACTCGCGGCGAAATACCAGTGCGACGTATCGGTGTCGCGCAACGAGCGCAAGGTCAACGCGAAGAGCATCATGGGAGTCATGATGCTGGCGGCGGGCAAGGGCGCGAAGGTGACGCTCGAAACCGCCGGTCCGGACGAAAACGAGGCGATGGAGGCGATCGTGGCACTGATCAACGATTATTTCGGCGAGGGCCAGTAGCGCCGCCCGGTCTCCTATGCCGAGCTTTGCCCTCCACGGCATCGGCGTCTCGAGCGGCATCGCGATCGGGCGGGCGCAGCTCGTCTCGCACGCGACGCTCGAGGTCGCGCACTATTCGGTGCCGCCGGCGCAGGTCGCGACGGAAATTGCCCGTTTCGACCGCGCGGTGCATGAAGTCCAGAAGGAGCTCGAGGGCCTGCATGGCGCGATGACCGCGGGCGACGCACCGGCGGAGTTCGGCGCGTTTCTCGACGTGCACTGGATGATCCTCAACGACGCCACGCTGTCGGAGGCGCCGAAGAAGATCATCGCCGAGCAGCGCTGCAATGCGGAGTGGGCGCTGACACAGCAGATGAACGTGCTGGTCGATCAGTTCGACCAGATCGAGGACGCGTACCTGCGTGAGCGCAAAGCCGACGTCGTGCAGGTCGTCGAGCGGATCCTGAAGCGCCTGCTCGGCAAGCCCGGCGCCATCGTGCCCGCGGGCGCCGAGCAGCATACGATCCTCGTCGCGCACGACCTGTCGCCGGCCGACGTGATCCAGTTCAAGCAGCACCGGTACGCTGCGTTTCTGACCGACCTGGGTGGCGCGACCTCGCACACGGCGATCGTCGCGCGGAGCCTCGCGGTGCCTGCGGTCGTCGCCACCCACAACGGGCGGCAACTCATCCGCGAAAACGAGCTCCTGATCGTCGACGGCACCAACCACGTCGTCATCGTCAATCCGGACAAGTCGGTGCTCACCGAATACCGGTTGAAGCAGACCGAGCTCGAACTCGACCGGCAAAAGCTCAAGCGCCTCAAGACCAAGCGGGCGACGACGATCGACGGCGCGCACGTCGAGTTGCAGGCGAACATCGAGCTGCCGCAGGACCTGGAAACGGTGCGGGCGAACGGCGCCACCGGCATCGGGCTATTCCGCTCGGAATTCCTGTTCCTCAATCGCGAGGGGCTTCCCACCGAGGATGAGCAGTTCGAGGCATACCGCGAGGTCGCCGTGGGGATGAAGGGTCTGCCGGTCACGGTCCGAACGTTCGACCTGGGCGCCGACAAGCAGAAGGAAGGACTCGGCGGTCTCGCGCGCGTCGCGCCGAACCCGGCGCTGGGGCTGCGCGCGATTCGCTTCTGTCTCGCCGAACCGCGACTGTTCCTCACCCAGCTCCGCGCGATTCTGCGGGCGTCGCGCTACGGCAAGGTGCGGATACTGATCCCGATGCTGGCGTCGGTGTCCGAGATCGACCAGACGCTGGCGATGATCGAGCAGGCCAAGGAGACGCTGCGCGAGCAGGGCACGCCGTTCGACTCGGGGATCGAAGTCGGCGGGATGATCGAGATCCCCGCCGCGGTGCTGGCAATCGCATCATTTCTGCGCAAGCTCGACTTTGTCTCGATCGGCACCAACGACCTCATTCAGTACACGCTTGCCGTCGACCGCTCCGACGATGCGGTCTCGCACCTGTACGATCCGCTGCATCCGGCGGTGCTGAAGTTGATCGCGATGGCGATCAGCGCCGCGAACAAGTTGGGAAAGTCGATCGCCGTCTGCGGCGAAATGGCGGGCGAGGCCGGTTTCACCCGGCTGCTCCTCGGGATGGGGCTGCGCAATTTTTCGATGCACCCCGCGCACCTGCTCACGATCAAGCAGCGTGTGCTGACGACGAACGTGGCCGAGATAGAGGCGATCGTCGACCGGATGCGGCGCATCGACGATCCGGCGCGGCTCTCAGCGTTGCTCGAGAAGCTGAACGCCTGACGACGCGGTTTCCGAGCGCGCGCAGCGCGCGCCGACGGGAATGGTTACCGAGCACCACCTGTTCGCTTTCGCGTGGGCCCCCCGTCGAATCCGTCCGCGGCTGGCGACGCTGTTCCCCCTGTGCCACAATGCCAGTGTCATGAAAAAATCCGATGCTGCCCGTCGTCTCGTCGGCAACGTTCTTGCCATCGCGGCGGCAGCGTTGCTTTCGTCGACGGTGGTTGCGCTGGAAGCCGGCGCGCCGGCGCCGGCGTTCGCGCTGCCCGATGCGAAGGGCGACACTGTTCGGCTCGACAAGCTGCGCGGCCAGATCGTGTACGTCGACTTCTGGGCGTCGTGGTGCGGCCCGTGCCGGCACTCGTTTCCGTGGATGAACGAAATGCAGCAGAAATACGGCGGCAAGGGTCTCGCGATCGTCGCTATCAACGTCGACACGAAGCGGGAGGACGCGGACCGGTTTCTGCGACAGATCCCGGCGCTGTTTACCGTGGTATACGACGGCGCCGGCGCCATGCCCGCGGCGTTCGGAGTGAAGGCGATGCCAAGCTCGTACCTGATCGACGCGCGCGGCACCATCGTCGAAGTCGAGCAGGGATTTCGCGACGATCGCAAGGGCGTGCTCGAGGAGCGCATCCGCGCCCTCGTTGCCGCCCGCTGACCTTGCCTCATCGGAGAAACCTGATGCGCGCAACACGCCGCTGGGTCTGGTTGTTGCTCGTGCCCGCGGCTGCCGGCTGCGCGACGCTGCAGCCGCCGCAAGCCTGGGAGAAGGGGCAGCTGGCGAAGCCGGCGATGCAGTTCGACGCCGAGAGGCTCGACGCGAAGACTTCGCAGCACATCTACACCAGCAAGGAGGCTGCGTCCGGCGGCTACAGCGTCGGCGGAGGCGGCTGTGGCTGCAACTGACGAGTCGCGCGCGCGCGCGGCGGGCGC
>JAAFGU010000308.1 GCA_010365205.1 Aromatoleum sp.
CGCAGGGCCTGCTGCTCGCGGGTTGCTGCGCACTGGCGCTGTTCCTGCTGGCGCCCCTCGGCGCAATCCTCGTCAAGAGCCTGCAGGACAGGAGCGGCACGTTCGTCGGACTGCTGCAGTTTCGCGAGTATTTCGGCACGCCCGCGCTCAACCAATCCATCTGGAACACGCTATGGGTGGCGCTGGTGGTGACCGCCGTCACCGTGCCGCTCGCGTTCACGTACGCCTATGCGCTGACGCGCTCCCGCATGCCCGGCCGGGCGCTGTTCCGCGTCCTCGCGCTGACGCCGATCCTCGCCCCGTCGCTGCTGGCCGCGATCTCGTTCATCCAGTGGTTCGGCAACCAGGGCCTGCTCAAGGGGCTGCTGGGCGGCGCATCGGTGTACGGTCCCATCGGCATTATCATCAGCGCGATCTACGCGACGTTTCCGCACGCGCTGATGATCGTCCTCACCGCGCTGCTGCTCTCCGACGGGCGGCTCTACGAGGCTGCCGAGTCGCTGCGTACCCCCACGTGGCGGAAGTTCTTCACGATCACGCTACCGGGGGCCAAGTACGGTCTCGTCAGCGCGGCAATGGTGGTGTTTTCCTACACGGTCAGCGATTTCGGCATCCCGAAGGTGATTGGCGGCAACTTCAACGTGCTGGCGGTCGACATCTACAAGCAGGTGGTGGGCCAGCAGAATTTCAACAAGGGCGCGGTGGTGAGCTTCGTGCTGCTGGTGCCGGTACTCGTGGCCTTCATCGTCGACTGGACGATGCAGGGGCGGCTGCAGGCACAGTTCTCGGCCCGCGCCGTGCCGTATCTACCGAAGCCCCGCCGCTCGTTCGACGCGGCGATGTTCGTGTTCTGCCTCGCCGTTTCGCTGCTGCTGCTCGCGGTGCTCGGCATGGCGGTATGGACATCGCTGATCAAGTTCTGGCCGTACGACCTCTCGCTGTCGTTCAACCACTACACCTACGGCCTGGTGGACGGCGGCGTGTTCGATGCCTATCTGAACAGCCTCAAGATGGCTTTCGCCGCCGCGCTCACCGGCACGATGATCGTTTTCGCCATCGGCTACCTCCTCGAGAAGACCCGTGGCATGCACGGCACCAAGGCCGCAGTGCGTCTGCTGGCCGCGATCCCGATGGGTGTCCCCGGGATGGTGCTGGGGCTGGGATACATCCTGTTCTTCAATCATCCGGACAATCCGCTGCATTTCCTGTACGGCACGCTCACGATCCTCGTCATCTCGACGATCGTTCACTACTACACGTCGAGCCACCTCACTGCGGTGACCGCGCTCAAGGCGATGGACGCCGAGTTCGAGGCGGTGTCGGCCTCGCTCAAAGTACCCTTCTACAAGACGTTCCACCGTGTTACGGTGCCCGTTTGCCTGCCCGCGATCCTCGACATCGGCCGTTACCTCTTTGTCAATGCCATGGTGACCATCTCGGCGGTCGTGTTCCTTTACGGGCCGAATACACGGCTCGCGTCGATCGCTGTCCTCGATCTCGACGACGCGGGCGACATCGGCCCGGCGGCTGCAATGGCCACGCTGATTGTCGCGAGTTCCACGGTCGCCTGCGTGCTGTATGCGCTGGTCACGCGCGTGCTGCTGACGCGCACCCAGGCATGGCGCAAGCAGGTCACCGATCTCTGACGCCGTTGGCGCGCACCTTCGAAAGGAATCTTCATGAGCCTTTACTCCCGCGATCCGATCCTGCTGACGCCGGGCCCGTTGACGACATCGCTCGCCACCAAGGCGGCCATGCTGCGCGACTGGGGCTCGTGGGATGCCGCGTTCAATGCGGTGACGGCCGACATGCGGCGCAAGCTTCTCGCCATCGTCCACGGCCAGGAAACCCACGTCTGCGTGCCGATGCAGGGCAGCGGCACGTTCTCGGTGGAAGCCGCCGTCAATACGCTGGTGCCGCGCGGCGGGCATGTGCTGGTCCTGATCAACGGCGCGTACGGCACCCGGATGGCGAAACTGACCCGGATGATGGGGCGCAAGACCACGACGTTCGAGACGGCGGAAGACGTTCCGACGACGCCGCAGGACGTCGACCGGCTGCTCGCCGCCGATGCGACGATCACCCACGTCGGCCTCATCCACTGCGAGACCTCCACCGGGATACTCAACCCGCTGCCGGAAATCGCCGCCATGGTGAAAAAGCACGGCCGCAGCCTGATCGTCGACGCGATGAGCTCGTTTGCGGCAATCGCCATCGACGCCCGGACGATGCCCTTCGACGCGCTGATCGCCGCCTCCGGCAAGTGCGTCGAGGGACCGCCGGGGATGGGTTTCGTCTTCGCCCGGCGGACCGTGCTCGAACGGTGCGCCGGCCATTCGACGTCGCTATCGCTCGACCTCCACGACCAGTGGACGTACATGGAAAAGACGACGCAGTGGCGCTACACGCCGCCGACGCACGTCGTCGTCGCATTCAATGCCGCGCTCGACCAGCTGCTCGCCGAGGGTGGGCAACCGGCGCGGCTGGCGCGCTACACGGCGAATTGCAGGACGCTGGTCGACGGGATGGCCGAGCTCGGCTTTCGGGTGTTCCTGAAGCCGGAAATCCAGGCGCCGATCATCCTGACGTTCCACGCGCCGCCCGATCCCGCGTACACGTTCAAGGCGTTCTACGAGCGCGTCCGCGACAAGGGCTTCGTGCTCTACCCGGGCAAGCTGACGCAGGTCGAAACGTTTCGCGTCGGCTGCATCGGCGCGATCGGCCCCGACGAAATGCGCCACGCGGTCAACGCGGTGGGCGACACGCTGGCCGAAATGGGAATCCGCCAGGTCACTCCCAAGGCCGGCACGCCGGCGCGCGCCGCGGCGTGACGCATCAGCGCGGTCAGCGCGATCAGCGGACCCGATCGATCGCCAGCCACGGGTGCCGCAGCGCGACGAGCGCGAGGTAATCGCTCGCGTCGGCGGCAATCGCGCCGTGCCGCAACAGGCAATCGACGATCACTAGGCTCGCGTCGGCGGTCACGACGTCGGGGCCGTCAACGTGCGCGATCAGCCTCGCGGCCGCGTCGAGAGGAACGAGGCGGTGCTCGACGACTTCACCGTCTTCGGCGGACGGCACGAATTCGGCGGGCAGCCAAAGGTCGTGGACGAAGATCGTCTCGCGCTGGAGGCCGTCGCGATGCATGCGGCAGACGTGGACCGCGCCCGCCGGCCTCGCGAGGGCCGCCAGTGCCGCCGGAATGCCCGCTTCTTCCCACGCTTCCTTGACCACGGTTGACGCGACCGATTGGCCCACGGCGATGCCGCCGCCGACCAGGTTGTCGATGAGCGACGGGTCGATCGACTTCGTCGGGCTGCGCCGGGCAATCCACATCCGCGGATCATCATCGCTGCGGCCGCGGACGAGGCCGTTCACGTGTGCCGCGTAGGTCGCAATGCCGAAATAGCGCGCCGCGGCACGCTCGAGCAGGAACATCGGGGCGGCGCCGAACGCCGCCGCTACCGCGTAGCGTTCGTCGCGCCAGCCGGAGAGCTGGCCTTCGGCAGAAAGCGTTCGCGCGACGCGATAGAGCGCCGCCGAGCGCGCGGCCTCGTCGCGCAGGGTATCGCGCAGTGCGACCGCATCGGCGCCGATGTCGAAGGTGCCGGGAAAGGCTGCGAGCCGCTGCAGGCGCGCGGGGTCGAGCCA
>JAAFGU010000005.1 GCA_010365205.1 Aromatoleum sp.
GCCGCCAGTTCTAAACTCTTCCAATCCATAAACCGTCGATCTAAAGCCGCCGCCTAGCAGCCTTCAGGCTCATTTCCCTATTGGAAAATACTCCCGCGCGGCCGTCACGTGCACCGGTGAATCTCCACCGTCGCATGCACAATCTCCTCGCGCACCGCGCGCCACTCCCGCACCCGCATTGGAGTCAGGTCCGGTCTTGGGTGACCACGCTCGGCGCACAGGCGTAAGCCCGTCAGTGATTACCGGAGCGCATCGACGTGTGCAGCTGATCGAGATTGTTGCCAGTCGACTCGCATAGACCGCGCGCGTACTCGCCTGCCGCAGGATCGGCGACCAGCGTCTCGCGCATGATCTCGTAGAGCTCGCGTGCGCAGCGCACTCCCGCGACGGTCGCCTGAACGGTTGCGGCGGGCGATCGTCGAAGAGGTCACCGGCGCGACAAGAGCGACCCGCCCAGCGTCCTCGCCAATGCCACAGACCAGCGCGTCAGCTCCTTGTTGCGCAACCGCCGTATTGCGTCGCTGCGGTCGTCACAGCCACTTTAGAAATTGTTTCCGAGATTCTACGATCGCCTTCGACTGCTCTGACGCCGGCGATCGCTGCTGCTCAACACTGTTTGATTGCTCACATTGGCCGACGGGATGACCTCGATGTCGGGCAGGCTCTAGCGCTGTATCATTTGCGCGAAGGCCCTCGCACGGAACTGCTCGGTGCACGACAGCGTGCGCACGCCCGCGGTGCCTCGATAACGCTGCACGATGCGCGTGAAGCTCCTCCACGGCACGAACTCCATGACCTGGACGAACAGGGACTTGCCGACATGCATGTGCATTCCTCGGGGCGATCACCCCGGGTCCCCGGGGCTCGAGCATGGCGCGAGGTCCTCGACTCCGTGCGCTACCGCTATTTAGCCCGCCCGGCGCGTACTGCGATGCACAAAACCGTCAATCTAGCCACTCATTGATTCCGGTCAATGACCGCGCGCTGGTTAGGAGTATTTGGTCGAAGAGCGCAAAAAGGGAATCCAGGTTGCTACGAGTTTCCTATTGTGGTCATGCTGGCGAGCATCGCCACCATCGCGGCATTCGCTATGGGGATTTCCTCAATGGCGCGCGACGGCGAGGTTGGGCATCTGAGCAGCGGGCAGTGGATGGCGCCCCGGGCTTTGTTGCAGGTGCCGGCACATGGCCAGGAAGACGATTTGGCCGAGGCTCCATAACCCTCCACACTCCGGACGGCGGGAATTCCATGTTCGATATACCGGTCAGAAGCGTCATGCAGCGACAAAAGGTTCTCAAGGCTGCGCCTGACACCCTCGTCAGCAAAGCGGCCAAGCTGATGGCAGCGAAGAATGTCGGCGCAATCATGGTCGTTGAAGACGATCGGCTCGTCGGAATTTTTACCGAGCGCGACGTCGTATTTCGCGTCGTCGCGCGGGGGCTTGACGCGCAGGCCACACGCCTTGCCGACGTGATGACCCGCGAACCGCACACCGTCGATCCGGACGAGCCTTTCGGGTACGCATTGCTCGTGATGCAAGAGCAGGGGTTTCGCCACCTGCCCGTCATCCAGGACGGCAAGCCCATCGGGATCGTTTCATCTCGCAGCGCGATGGATCCTGAATTGGAGGAGTTCGTGTCTGAAGCAAATCGGCGAAAGCACTTCGGGAAAAAGCGCTAGGCCACACGCCTATTGAAGCCTGCGTGTTCTTGTTCCGCGCGCGCGCCCAGCCCGACCGCAGGATCAGATCGGCCATCCGTCGAATGCCGGCTTCTGGCCTGTTCTGGCGAAAAACCCGGGGCCGGGGCTACTCGAAAAAATGCGAGCCCTCGGGGCCTCGCTTGTTCTCGGACAGATGGCCGAGTCGGGGAGATGTCTAGCGGCGCCGACGCGGCGGCTTCGCCTGCGCACGCGCTGACGGACGCTGGCTCCCACTCTGGCTAAGCGAATCGATGGTCGTCACGGGGGCGTCCGTGGCCCGCATATCGGAGCGCGGGGAAAGGCTGTCCGGCGCACGCTTCGATGACGCGTCGCCGCGCGATCGATCCAGCCGACGTCGCTGCGCCTCGCGCCGCAGCCGAGCCCTGCGCGCAAGGTGACGCACAGCAGCCCAAGCCAGGACGAGCACCCCAAGTAGGGCAAGACCAGATTCGAAATTCATCGCCGGATACTACTCCCGATCAGGCGACCGAAGCCGGACGCGGTGTGGGTTGGAGTTGACCGCATTTCGCAGACCGTTTTGCGTTTGCGTTTCAAGTGAATTGGATCGTGACGCGACCCAGAGCTGACCGTAGCGGCCTCGACTATCCGGTCTTTTTGAAGGCGGCGCGAGAGAATCTTTGGTAGAGTGAGTGCCCGTTATGAAACCGAGGATGCGCATGCCGAGCATTGGAGCCGTTCTGAGAGAAGAAATTTCCAGGCTTTCCCGGAAGGAAGTTCGTAGCCAAATCGACGCAACGAAAAAGGCAACGACACAGCACCGCCGGCATATCGCGGCGCTGAAGCGTCAAGTTGCGCAGCTCGAGCGTCAGGTCGCCTTGCTCGCGCGCAGGGCGCTGGCTACGCCGCAGGCAGTGTCGACTGCTTCGACCGCAACCCGCCCGCGGTTTGTCGCCAAGGGACTTCGTTCGCAGCGCGCCCGCCTGGGTCTGTCGGCAATCGATTTCGGGAAACTGCTGGGAGTAAGCGCTCAGTCGATCTACAACTGGGAGCACGAGTCGACTTACCCGCGCGACGAGCAGCTTTCGAGGCTGGCCGCGCTTCGTGGAATCGGGAAGCGCGAAGCGGGGGAGAGATTGAAGCAACTGCACTCTGGAAAAAACACGATTCGGCGCAAGACCTAGCATCAGACCGCCAAGGCGGGTCGCGGACGACGGGTTTTGCGCGATTGGAGTTGGAGCTGCCCCCGTTCTTACCGGCGAACCAGGCGAGCCGGTCGAGTGAAAGCAGGTGCCGCGGATAGTCAGCGATACGCGGTGGGGCTCGGTCACCATCGTCATCATCATGGGCGGCATTCTCTCCGGCGTATTCACACCGACCGAGTCCGCGGCCGTAGCGCGCGTCTTCGCGTTCCGGGTGACGCTGTTCGTCTATCGCGACTACAAGTGGCGCGATTTGCCGCACCTCGTTCACCGCATCGTCAAAACGGGGGCGATGGTGATGATGCTGATCGGCTTCTCCGTGGCGTTCGTTTACATGATGGCGATCATCCAGATCCCGGCGAAGGTGACGCAGTTCTCCCTCGGGCATCAGCAATTCGCCCCGGAATGCGAATGCTTGCCTCCGGGTCCTTTGCGTGCCCACCCAATCAAATCGGCCCGATCAAAACCGCACCGACGCCGCAGACTCGCGTTAAAATCGCGCCACCTCACGGCTTTCCGGCAGTCAATAAAATAAGGATCGGCGGGCAAACCCTGCCGGCACTCGTACGAACATCTCGCCCCGCGCTTTCCGTAGCAGGACGCTCTCACCGCTCGCGTTCATGTTCCTGCTTGGGACAACGCCGGCGGCGCAGGCCGATGACAAACCGCTATGGGAACTCGGCGTCGGCGCTACCGCGCTGGCCTTCCCCGACTACCGCGGCTCCGACCAGACGCGCAATCACGTGCTGCCGATACCGTACGTCGTCTATCGCGGCGAGTTCCTGAAAGCGGACCGCAACGGCGTCCGCGGCGTCTTCGTCGACAGCGAAAACGTAGAGATCAATGCCAGTGTCGGAGCATCTTTCCCGATCGACAGCAAGGACAACGACGCGCGCCGCGGCATGCCGGATCTGAAGCCCACGGTGGAGTTGGGGCCTGCCGTCGACCTCACGCTGTGGCGGTCCTCCTCGCGCGAAAAGAAGCTGATGCTGCGACTGCCGGTGCGCGCCGGGTTCACCGTAGAGCGCTCGCCCGAGTACATCGGCTGGCTTTTTTCGCCCAAGCTCAACCTTGACATCGGGAACGTCGGCGGCTTGCCGGGCTGGAATCTTGGCCTGGTCGCAGGTCCGACATACGGTGACCGCCGCTTTCATCGCCACTTCTATTCGGTGTCGCCGGCTTATGCGACGCCTTCGCGCCCAGCCTACGATGCGCGGGCCGGGTACAACGGAATGGAGTTTCTCGCGGCAGTCTCGAAGCGCTTTCCCCGCTGGTGGGTCGGCGGGTTTGTCCGCTACGACACCTTGTCCGGCGCCGCGTTCGAGGACAGTCCGCTGGTCAGGACCCGCGGTTATTTCGCCGCCGGCCTTGCCGTAGCGTGGATATTCGCCGAATCCTCGCAACGGATCGACGCCCGAGACTGAACGGATCGTGCGGCTCCGTTTGCTCCGTCCGGTTCACACGCTCTACGAATACATCGCCCTGTACTTCGGGCTCGTTTTTCTCGGCTTACTCTGCCTCGCCTGGACCCCGGTCGCGCTCGTTCTGCGAGCGTTGCTTCCCGGAGCTTGGGCAAGAACGGTGGGCAGGTGGGCGATCACGTTCGTCTTTCGCTTCTACCTGGGCTCCCTGGCGCTGACGCGGGCCTGTCGCTTCGATCTTTCTGCACTCGACGCATTGCGCGGGGAGCCGCCGATGATCATCGCTCCCAACCATCCCGGCCTCATCGACGCGGTACTGGTGATTTCCCGGCTGCCGGTGACCTGCATCATGAAGGCAGAACTGGCGAAAAACCTGTTTCTCGGCGCCGGCGCGCGGCTCGCGGGTTACATCGGCAACGACTCGGTGCGCGGAATGATCGACCGCAGCATCGCGTCGCTCCGGCAGGGAACCCATCTGCTCGCCTTTCCCGAGGGAACCCGAACCACGCGGTCGCCGGTCAACCCGTTCATCGGTAGCATCGGCATCATCGCCCAGCACGCCAAGGTGCCGGTGCAGACGGTATTCATCGACACCGACTCGCCTTACCTCAGCAAGGGTTGGCCGCTGTTCCGCAAGCCCGCGCTGCCGATCAGCTACCGCATCCGCCTCGGACGGCGCTTCGATCCGCCCAGGAAAACCCGCGAATTCGTCAGGGAGCTCGAACAGTACTTTGCAGAAGAGCTTGCCCGCGGCTCGATGATGCAGTCCTGGCTAGCTGCACCGACGGTCGCGGGGGCGGCGCCGCAGTAAAGCACGGCCCCGAATCTTGCCCCGACAATGATGGCCAGCCGCTCACGCACCCATCTCGTCCTAATCCCCAGCTACAACCCGGGACCCAAGGTGTACGAGACGGTGCGCGCGGCGCGCCGTCTGTGGAATCCCGTTTGGGTGATCGTTGATGGCAGCACCGACGGCACCGCCGAGCAACTGCAAAAAATGGCCGAACAGGATCCGGGGCTTTCGATCATCGTTCTCCCCCACAACGTTGGCAAAGGTGCCGCCCTGCTTCGCGGCCTCGACCTCGCGGCGGAGCACGGCTACACGCACGCGCTGTCCATGGATTCGGACGGCCAGCATCCTGCCACGCTCATCCCGGAATTCATGACGGCTTCGATGCGCGCACCGGCCTGCATGATCCTGGGCCGGCCGGTGTTCGATGAGAGCGCGCCGGCGCTGCGGGTCAAGGGCCGGCAGGTGTCGAATTGGTGGGCCAATCTCGAAACGCTCTGGGCCGGCATCGGCGACTCGCTGTTCGGGTTCCGCGTCTATCCGATCGCCCCTTTGCGCCAGCTGATGCATCGCCAGCGCTTCATGCGGCGCTTCGATTTCGATCCGGAGGCGGTCGTGCGCCTGTGCTGGATGGGCATCAAGCCGGTCAACCTGCCGGCGCCGGTCAGGTATTTCAGCGCCGAAGAAGGCGGTGTCTCGCACTTCAACTACCTGCGCGACAACACGCTGCTCACCTGGATGCACGCGCGGCTTTTCGTTGGCTTCGTGCTGCGGCTGCCGATGCTTGTGGCGCGCAAGCTGACCGGCCCTTGACGGCGGGCCGCTCGTCGAAGGCACCTCCCGCGCATCGATTCGTGCTCAACGCGCAGGTGGCGAGAACCCCGTCCGCGGCAGCCACCGGTGCAGGCCCGGCGAGGTGACGACCGTGCTGACGATCGCCATGATCACCAGCATCGTGAACATGTTCTGCGAAATTACGCCCAGGTCGATCCCGACGTTGATGATGATGAGTTCCATCAGCGCCCGAGTGTTCATCAGAACGCCGAGCACGTTGGCCTCGTTGTGATCGAGGCCGGACCAGCGGGCCGCGACGTACGCACCTCCGAACTTGCCGATCGTCGCCAACAGCAGCGTCAGCCCGCACCAGCCCCACAACGCCAGACTGTCGAGACCGCCGATATTCGTCCGCAGGCCGGTGTAGGTGAAGAAGATCGGCAGGAAGAACACCAGGACGAACTGGCCGATACGCTCCTTCCAGGCCACGACGAGTTCGTGCTCGTCGTGCAAAATAACGCCCATTATGAACCCGCCGAAAATGGCGAAGATGCCGAGCAGATAGGTCGCCATCGCCGCGAGAAAAATGGCCGCCAGCAGCACGCCGAGCAGATTGCTGGACAGCCGCCCGTGATGCGGATGGGCACGGCGCACCAGCCGCTTCATCAGTGGCCGCACAACAAACCAGCACAGCAGGATGAAGCCGAGCACGAGGCTCACCTTGAGGCCGAAGTCGCCCGCATCGAAGTTCGCTACCGTCAGCGTCGTCACCAGCGCGAGCAGCAGCCAGCCGACGACATCGTTGATCGCGGCGGCGCTGATCGCGATGACGCCGAGGGGTGCGCCCGTCATCCCGAAATCGATCAGGATGCGGCCGAGTATCGGCAGCGCGGTGATCGAGAATGCGGTCGCGACGAACAATGCCGACGCGGTCGGATTGGACTGCGGCGACAGCACCGGCGCCGACGCATAGCCGAACGCGAGCCCGAGTGCGAACGGCAGCACCAGACTCAGAGCGGCCACCCGGGTCACCGCGGTGCGATTGCGCTTTTCGCTCAAGTGCGAGAAATCGAACTCCAGTCCGATCTGGAACATCAGCAGGATCAGCCCCAACTGCGACAGCATCTGCATCGGTTCCGGCCGCGACGACCGAAAGGCGTAGTGGAAGAGTTCCGGCGCTGCCAGGCCGAAGAGCGATGGCCCCAGCACGATGCCGGCGATGATTTCGCCGACGGCCGCGGTCTGGCCGATGCGGACCGCCACCGCGCCCCCCCAGGCGGCCGGCGAGCACGATGATCACCAGCTGCAGCAACGTGAAGAACAGCAGTGCTTCGGTCTGGTCGGCGGGAAGGGAAGACATCGGAGTCGCGGATCAGAACATTCCGCCATTGATCGAAATGATCTGGCCGGTGATGTAATCGGCGCGGTCGGACGCGAGGAAGGCGACGAGATCGGCGACCTCGGCCGGCTGTCCCACGCGTTGCATCGGCACCATCCGCTCGACGATCGCGGCCTCCAGCTTGGCATCGATCATCGCCGTCTTGATGATGCCTGGCGCCACCGCGTTGACGGTAATGCCACGACTGGCGAGTTCGATCGACAACGATTTGGTGGCTGCATTGAGCGCCCCTTTGGCGGATGCGTAATTCACCTGGCCACGATTGCCGGCAACGGCGGCAACCGACGAGATGTTGATGATCCGTCCCCAGCGCCCCCTGATCATCGGCAGCGTCAACGGCTGCGTCACATTGAAGAATCCGTGCAGAGAAACGTCGATGACGCGGTGCCACTGCTCGGCACGCATCGCCGGGAAGACGGCGTCATCGTGGATGCCGGCATTGTTGACGAGTATCTGGATGGCGCCCTGCGCCAGCATCGCGTCGATCGCGGCTTTCGTCGCCTGCGCGTCGGTGACGTCGAAAGCGACAACCTCGGCGGAGCCCCCGGCGGCAAGGATCTCCTCGACCACGCGCTGCGCCGCATCCCGATGGGCGTTGCCGTGGACGAAGACATGGCAGCCATCGGCTGCGAGACGCCGGCAGACGGCCGCCCCGATGCCGCCGCTGCCGCCGGTGACCAGCGCGCGTCTCATGCCTTGTCTCCCGCCAAGTCACGCGGCAACCGGTCCGCGTCGAGCACCACGGCCGCGCGGCCGCAGAGAAGTTCACGTTGGTCGGCCCGAACGGTGAACCGGTAGAGGACGATGTTGCCGTCGCCAGACAGCCGCAACGCCTCGATTTCGAGATCCGCCGCGACATCGTCGAGCCGGGACGCGTGGAGCGCAACTTCCCGAACGCTGGTCAGATACCCGATTCGCGGCGGCGCGCCTTCGGCGGCCAGCAGCGCGCCATGTACGGCCATCGCCTGCGCCGCGTATTCGATGCCGCACGCGGCACCGAGCCGGCCGTGGGCGCGGAGCGGGTTGTCGGCATCGCGGTGACTCGTCGCGCGACAGACGACATGCGCATCGTCCCATTCCATCACGTGGTCCAGCAGACACATCCGGTGCCGGTGGGGAATGCGGCTCGCGATCCAGGTTCGATCTAACGGCATGGTGTCGACGTCACGGCGAGGCGGCGGTGATCGAGATAGTCGAGCACCTGCCGGCGCGCCTGCCGGCGGGCAAGCGCCACGAGCAGCGGCAGCCCGCGTGCCGCGGGATAACCGGTGCGCAAGGATTCGAGCGCGGGGTCGGCGATGACATCGGCGGCGTCGGCCGTGAGCTCCACGTCGACGCGACCGAGCGTGGGCTCCCCACGTCCGGGGGACAGCAGCAGGGCGATGCCGAAGGCGTCGGAGATCGGTCGCGCCCGATTGAGCGGCTCCGGGTACCCGGTATCGTAGGCGATCAGCAGCACAGGATTTCGAGCCGCCAGAACCTGGCAGATGGCCTCGAGCAATCCGGCGCCGAAGCTGCCATCGAAGGCGCACAGCGAAGTGGAGGGCGCCATGGCCCCCGCGGCGATGCTCCAATATCCGGCTGGAGCGTTGTGCACCGAGTTGTGGAAACGGGTCGGGGATATTTGCCGGTCACTGGTCGCGAGCATCTGGCAGATTTCGTGGCATGTGTCGCCGTCCGCACCGGAAGCGGTGAACACCGCCGCGAGGCGCGCCGGATCCTGCCCCGCCGCGGCAGCCGCCTGATAGCCAATGGCCAGGGCGAGCTTCACCACGCGGCCGACGCGCCGGCGTTCGGCAGGCGGCAGCGTAGCCGCCGCCGGCAGCTCAACGAGTTGTTCGACGTAACTGGCATTGCCCGAAAGCACAGCCTCCCCCACCGTCCAGTTCGGCAGGCCGGGGCCGACGAGGCCGATCCCGTCGATGAAGGCACCCACGCCCGGCATCACGCCCCCCCGATCACGGCATCCGCGCGACCGAGTACAAGGCTGCAGTTGGTACCGCCGAAGCCGAACGAATTGCTGAGTATCCGCGACGGCGCTCGCGCATCGTTGCGCAGCAGATAGGCGAGCGGCAGCGCGGGATCGAGTTCCTGCGTGTTGACGCCAGCCGGCATGAAGCCATGGCGCAACGCCAGCGCACTGATGACGGCTTCGACACCGCCGGCAGCACCGAGCGTGTGGCCGACCGCCCCCTTGGTCGAGCTGCAACGTGTGGCATCGCCGAAGAGCGAGAGCACGGCGCGTGCCTCCGCCAGGTCGTTGCTGCGCGTCCCGGTGCCGTGCAGGTTGATGTAGTCGATCGCTTCCGGCGCGAGCCCCGCGCCGGCGAGTGCCTGTTCCATCGCCATCCGCGCTCCCAGGCCCTCGGGATGCGGTGACGACATGTGATAGGCATCGCTCGACTCGCCGACGCCGAGCAGCAGGATGGCGTCCGGTGACGGAACTGCGGGCAGCCGCTCGACCAGGAAGAAGGCCGCGGCTTCGCCGATCGAAATGCCGTCGCGATCCCTGTCGAACGGGCGGCAGGGTCGTGTCGAGGTGAGCTGCAGCGAGCTGAAGCCGTACAAGGTGGTGAGGCATAGGGAGTCCACACCGCCAACCACCGCGGCATCGATCAGGCCGCCCTCGATCATCCGCGCGGCCGAACCGAAGACCTTTGCGCTCGACGAGCACGCCGACGAAACCGCTGCCGCCGGCCCGCTCAAGCACAACGTCCGGCGGACGAAATCCGCAACCGAGAACGAATTCTGTGTCGTCGAATAGACGAAATCGTCGGGCAGCGCTCCAGTTACGGAATCGCGTCGACGGTACGCGAGTTCGGTCTGCAGAATGCCCGAAGTGCTGGTGCCGACGAATACGCCGATCCGATCCGCACCGTATCGTGCCAGGGCCGCAGCCACGGCCGCGATGAAGTCGTCCTGCGCGAGGCCCAACTGTGCGAGCCGGTTGTTGCGGCAATCGAAATCGATAATGGCGGGCGGCAGGCTCTGGTCGTCGACGCCGGCAACCTCTCCGACGCAGGTGTCGACATCCACCGTTTCGAACCGGCACGGCGCGAGCCCGCTGCGCTCGTCGCACAACGCGGCAAGATTGGCCGCGAGTCCGCGCCCGACGCAGGTGGTTGCAGTGAAATGGGATAAGAGCAGAGGGTTCACTGCGGGACAGCACTTACTGGCAACGGCAATGACAGTAGCACACCGAATCCGGATCACCGGTGCGTAGGGAGCCGGACCGATCCACCCGGGCAATCAGCATAACGTTGGCGAACGGCGTGCGCCGGCACATCGGTATCGAGTCGACACGAAAGTCAATGCACGGTGGAACGAGGTTGTCACGGAATGGCCGAGCGCAGCGTTACAAGGCGAAGTCCGGCGTCCCGGATTGCAAGCAGCAGGCGCGGCAGGACTTCGAGTATCACCGGCACCCCTGCCGCGGTGCGTGCGGAATTGCCATCGTGCAGCGTCAGAATGTCGCCACCACCGAGGTTGCGGGCGAGGCGGCGGAAGACCACGTCGGCGCGGCGTTCGCGGGTGTCGAATCCGCGTCGGGTCCAGCTTGCAAGCTGCAAACCTCGACGCGCCAGCACCGGATCGAGGAACGCGTTGCGCAGCCCCGCCGTCGGACGAAAGAACCGCGGGGTCTCGCCGGTTAGCGCACGAAGCGTTTGCTGCCCACGGTCCACCTCGACAGCGATTCGGCGCGGCCCGAACGCGGCGAAGTAGGGCGAATGCGTCTGGCTATGGTTCTCGACGGCGTGGCCGCGACGTCCGATTTCGCGGCAGAGTTCCGGATGGCGCAATGCCTCGTCGCCGACGCAGAAGAAACTCGCCTTGGCGCCATAACGGTCGAGAATGTCGAGCACTTGCGGCGTTACCAGCGGGTCCGGTCCATCGTCTATCGTCAGTGCGAGTTCGCCTCGCGCTGCGGACGCTGCGGGCAAGCGGGTCACGTTGGGACCGAGCAGGGAACTGCGCGGCCTGAGTCCGGCAAAGCCTAGCACCACATGATTGCCGGCGATGGCGCCGACCGCGAGGGGCCAAGTGTCTGGCAGCATCAGTGCCGTCGCCGGCGCCGCCGCGTGCAGCAGCATCGACACCGCGGTCAGCGGAGTCGGGCGCCAGCGGGGCTTCGGCCGAGTCTCCGGATGCACGATGTCCATCAGAGCATCGCTCCTTGCGTACGCCCGGCTCGATTCTCGGCAAGGATCGCGGAGAACAGGAGGGCGAGCACGGCGCCGGGCCCGACGGTGGCGCCAATCGCCTGCAACACCGGCACCTTCGAAAAAGCAAGCACGCCGAAGCCGATCACGGTGGTCGTGCTGGCGAGCACCAGCGACGCCAGCGTTGCCACTCGGTCAGTACCATTCCCATCGGCACGCTGATCGAAAAACAGCGCGTAGTTGGAGCCAACCGCCACGATCAGCAGCATGCCCACGAGGTGGAGGATGTTCAGTTGACTGCCGGCCAGTGCGTGCGCGGCAATGACGACGACGACTGCGGCGACGAGCGGGGCGACTACCCGCAGCACGCGCAGGGGCGAACGAAGCGACAGCCAAAGGAGGCCGAGCATGACGGCAAAACCGGCCAAAGAAAGGTAGATCGCCTCGGCGAGATAGCCGGAGTACAACCGGTCCGTTTCGACCTTGAGATCGACCAGCAGCGCGTTTTTCTGTGCCGCTTCGGCCAGCGCCACACGTATCGGCTGCGGGTCGATCGCAGAGCCGGCGGCCGCCTTGAGCGGCAGCAACGCGCTCCAGCGTCCTCCACGATGCACGAGCAGCGCGTCGGTCGCGAGCGCGAAGGAAGTTCCGTCGAGATCGGCGCGGTTGAGCGGCCGGGCGTTTCTGGCGGCCTCCACGTCGGCGAGAAAAGGGCGCAGTCGCTCCGGCCGAATCGGCAGATCTCCGGTCGCCGCCTGCAGGCGCGCAGCGAGCTCGGTGGGCGGCGGCAACGCCTCCTGCCGGGCCTGCTGGCTCGCGAGACTCGGCAGAAAGCGGACCGGGGTGTCGAACCCGGCAAGGGTGCCGGCGTCGACCAGGCGCTCCAGCCGCTCGCCGACCCGCTCCGCGGCGCGCAATACGGACTCCTGGTCGGTATCGGAAACGACGACGAGATAGCGCACGTCGGGCGCCCCCAGGTCGGCGCGCAGCGTGCGATCCAGCGCCTGATCGGCCGCCGACAACGGGCTCAACGCCGAAAGCTCCGGATTCCACAGCGTGTCTCGATGGCTGCCGATCACCGCGGCGGCCGCGACCAGCAGGCCGGCGAAAACCCAGCGCAGCGTGCGGGCCCGCGTCATCACGGTCGCGAGCGCGTGGCCGAGGAACGACACATCGCGCACGCGGAATCCGGCGGGCAGCAGCGTCGGCAGGACAAAGCGCGTGACGCCTGCCGCGACCGCGATCCCCGTAACCGAATAAAGTCCAAGCTGGGCCAGCCCGGGGAAGCCGGAGAACAGCAGCGTGGCAAAGCCGACGACGGACGTCAGCATGCCCAAGCGGATCGTGGGCCAGAATGTGGCGACCCAGCGGCCGTGATCGCCCGCCGGCTCCCGGTACGCCGGCTGTGTCGACTGGACGAAGAGGTAGATCGAGTAGTCCACGGCCTCGCCGATCAGAGTGGTGCCGAACCCCAAAGTGATTCCGTGGACGACGCCGAAGCCCAAGCTAACCGCAGCGACGCCGGCGAGCGCCCCGGATATCACCGGCAACAGACCCAATCCGAGCGCCGGCAGCGAGCGATAAACGACCAGGAGCAGCCCGACGATGCCGAAGAGACCGATGGCGGAAAGGCGCGTCACGTCGTTACGTATGGTCTCGCGCGATGACACCGAGAACACGCCGGGGCCGGAAAGCAGCAGGCGGGATGGGCGCGCGGCGGCGCGATCAGCCTCGGTGGCCTCGTCGAACGCCCGGCGGATCGTCGCCAGCGCACGCTGCTGGCCATCGGTGTCCGATCCGCTCGCTCGCGTCTGCGCGAGCAGCAATGCGCGCTTGCCGTCGCGTGAAGCCCACACGCCGTCGGCGAGCGCAGGGCGCGCGTCGCTCGCCTGCAGGTTCAGCATTTGGATGAGTTCGCCGGTGGGATCGCGCGGCAGCAGCGCCTTCAGGATCAGCCCCGCGGGCGAGGCAAGCAGATCGATGCTCTCGCCGATCGCCGCACGCAACCCAGCCTCGGAGAAGCGATCGGCAGTGACCGCAGGACTCAACAGGTAGCGATGGGTGAACAGGAGGTCGCGATCGCGTTCCGTGCCGAAGGACTCGCCGTTGTTGACCAGAGTGAATTCCGACACGGTACGCAAGCGTCTGGCCGTCTCCCGCGACAGCCGGGCTCGCGTTGCGGTGTCGGGAGCCTCGATTCCGATCAGGATCAGGCGCGACACCGCGCCTTCCGTCAACTGGTCGACGAGGACTTGCTGCTCGGCGGTCGGCGCGCGCGGCAGGAACGCCGACAGGTCGGCGGTAAAGCTCGCGCGGCCGATGACGATGACGCAGGCCACGACCAGGGTAACCCAGAGCCCGACCGCCGCCATGCCGCGCCGTTTCATGGCGGAACATCGTGGAGGATGTTCATCACCGAGCGATCGCCATCGGCCTGAAGCATTTCGATCTGGCGCAACTCGTCGCCCGTTCCCGAGATCCGGATGCGCTGGACGGTTGCCGCCATCCGCGTATCCGACGGCAGCAGCGTCAGCGTCCAGCGTTCCGGACTGCCTTCCAGATCCACCCGGTATTGCCGCTCCAGTGCCTTGAGATCACCGGCCAGGGTGCCGCGGATACTGTCGATGACTGCGGCAATCTCGGGGTACTGCTGCAGCTGCAGCGTGTATTTCTGCTTGCCACGCTCGACGAGCAGCAGGTCCCGATCGAGCACCAGCGATTCGACATTCGGCTTTAGCGTTCGCTTCTCCAGTCGAGCCGGAGGCTGATAGACGAGTACACCGGAGGATTCCACCGGGCGGTCGAGCAAGGCGATATATTTCTTCTCGCTGAAAGCCACCCGCCCTCCCCGCTGCTGCGCGAGGCTCTGCATCAGCCGTGAGACGTCCCAATCGGCAGCCATTGCCGGTCCACACGCACCCAGCGCAATAAGGGATAACGCCAGGACCGCGACGATTCCGGTTCGCTCTTTCACCGGCGAGCCTTCCGGGTGGCGCCGCTGACCACGGGCGACTGCCAGAAATCGAAGAAATTGAACCAGTTGTACGGCGCGGCGCGGCAATGCCGCTCGAGGACCGCAGCAAAGCGCTCGACCGCTCCGTGCAGGGCGGCGTCGCGCTCCGCCACCGGAATCACAGAAAAGTCCGCGAGCATTTCGAAGTGAATCCGGTAGCGATTCCCCCCGAGATAGAGTCCGGCCATGAAAATCACCGGCCGTTGCAGCATCGCGGCCAGCCTGAAGGGCCCGCTCGGCAGGGTCGCCGGCTCGCCCAGAAACGACACCGGCACCGCCGCGTCGCCGCCCACCGTGCGGTCGCCGAGGATGCCGACGATTGCGCCGTCGTGCAGACGCTGCCGAATCTGCAGCATCGAATCGACGCGACCGAGAGGAATAATGTCCTGGCGCGCCGCCGGGTTCACGGCAGCCAGCGCCGCATTGATCTTGCGGGCGTTTTCCTCGTACATCGCGATCGCGACGTCGAGTCCCAGGTTCTCGCGCGCGAGCGCGCGCAGCACTTCGAAGCTGCCCAGATGCGCGCCCACGAGGAACGCGCCGCGCCCCGCCGCGAGAAGGTCGGTGATGAGCTCGCCTCCACGGACCTCGATATCGAACAGCTCGAACCGGTCGTTGATCAGGTAGATCCGGTCGTGGAGGGTCGACGCGAAAAAATGGACGTGACGATACAGATCACGCCATCCGGGCTCGCGTTGAAGCGCGCGGCGCAGATAAAGCCGCGACGCCCGCCGTGCGGGCGCCGCCAGAAGCAGGAAGTAGGCGGCGATGAGCGGCAGCGCGCACCGCCCGGCCCGACGACCGAGCCGCAAGGAGATCCACGTCATCAGGCGCAGCATGGACGCACTGCCGCGCTCATCCCGCCGCGTCCATTCGGGACGGGCGCCGGATTCGCGGCCGATGTCGCCGGGGATGCTGGAGGTCATGTCGCGGCTGCGTTGAACAGGCTGCCCGTGACCATCTTGTCCGCACCGGCCATGATTTCAAAGCGGATGGCTCCACTGGCCTCGACGTCGTGCCGGACGATCAACGCCTGGCCGGGACGAACGGGGCGCAGGAATTTCGCCCAGGCGATGCGGTTGTGCGCGCAACCGATCGCCGCGGCGATGACGCACATCGCTTCGTCGAGCAGCACAACGCCGGGTACGACGGGGAAGCCCGGGAAATGCCCGGCGAAGGCGGGATGGTCGGCCGCGATCGCCAGGGGAATTCCTGTCGCGGGGTTCACCTTTGCTCCCTGATGGCCTTGCCCCGCGTTTCGATCAGATGCCAAAGCGCTTCGCGCGGCATTTTGCCGGTGTCATTGCGCGGCAGCGCGTCGACGAACACCAGCGGCCGCGGAAGGAACGCCGGATCGATGCGCCGGCGCAACGCCCGGCTCAGTTCTGCCGAGGTGAGTTCGGGTGCGACGACCACGGCGGCAAGACGCGTCACCCTGGTCCTGGCCTTTTCGTCGGGCATGAAGTAGGCGCCGTCCAGGACGCCGGGGATCGTCGTGAGCTGATGCGTCAGAAACGCGAGCGAACTGCGCTTTCCGGCGATGTTGACGAGATCGGACGACCGGCCCAGCAACAGGAAGCGCTCGTCCCCGGTGACTTCGACGACGTCATTCAACACGACCGGCGCCCCGACATGCCCGCCGGAGGCCCAGGTCCTGTCTTCCTCCGGCGACAGTTCGACCCCGGTGAAAAGATGCCACTCTGCCGTCACCGATGGGCGACGCGACGCAATCTGCCCGGTGTCGGTACTGCCGTAGATCTCAAGCAGTGGAGCGCCGAATCGAGCCTCGACCTCGTTCACCAGCGCGGCGGACAACGGAGCCGTTGCAGATACCACGAGGTCGATTACGGGAACCTTGGCGCCGGAATCAAGCAGCAGGCGCAGGTGGAACGGCGTGGTAACCAGAATCCGCGGCCGCGGCACCTCGGCCAGCGCCGCGCAGATATCGACCGGGTAGAAGGGTCGCGCAGCGCTGAACGCAACACCGCCCTGCCATGCGAGCAGCACCGACGACTCCAATCCATAGGCATGTTGAGGAGGCACGGTGGCGACGATCACACTGCCCGTGCCGCCGCGCAAGCCCAGCCTATCCGCCTCGATTTCAACGCTGCGAACCAGCGTGCCCCACGTCTTCAGGTGAGGCACCGGCTCCCCGGTGGACCCGGAAGTGAAGAGCCACGCCACCGGCCGGTCGGCATCGATCTCGGGCACGGCGATTCCTGTCGCCGGTTCGCCGGTCGCGACGGCGTCGCGATAGGGGATCAAGGGCAGATCCAGTCCGGAGTGGTCGCAGTCGGTCAGGCAGAAAAGGTCAGGGCAGAACTGCGTCAACTGCCGCACCGTTTCAGGGGCAAGATTGGCTGGAAGCAAACTCACCTTTCCGGCGACCAGAGCGGCAGCCAGCCCAACCGCGAACCGGTAGCGGTCGGTGCATGCATTGAGCACGTTCTTTCCCGCCGGGAATCCCGCCGCGATGCGGTCGACGTCCGCGAGAAAGTGGCCGACGGTGACCGGCGCGCTTCTGCGATAGGCGACGACGTCAGTGAGGCAGCGGTGAGCGAGGAGACGATGACGTGACATGGTTCAGGAGCGGCGTGGGTCCGGCTTGTCCTCAGGCAGTCGGCGGAGGGGATGCGCGTCCGAGGCGGAAGTACAGGCGAATCCCGTCGAAAATGGGAATGTGCTCGATGTCGGGCAACAGCCGAAGCCGCACGACGTATTCGACCGCAAACATCAGCGCGACCAGCGGAATGTCGAGAAGATTGGCGAACACCGACCAAAGCACGATCGGCGCATACGCGAAGAGCAGGGCCGACAGGCATGCGTTGGCTGCGAAGAAGATCGTCCACGCCAGCGTCACCCGCCGCGTGTAGCGGGCGAGCCTCGGCTCCAGAGAAACGTGCGTGATGGCGGCGATGCGGGAGCACAGCGGAACCCGGTTGCCGACGAGGGAGCGTCCGAAGATCAGCGCCAGTATCGCGTTGCCGCCGGCATGCTGGATGAAATACACCCATACCGCGTGATCGCCGATGGCATCGAGGTGTCGCCAGGCCAGCGCCGCAAGCGCCGCGCACGCCAGAAGCCACGCGTAGCGATGGCGGCTGCGCCATGCCAAAACCGCCGCCGCGGCAAGGTAGGGCAGCAACGCAATGACCGCGAAACGACTTCCGTCCTCGGGCGGAAGGCTCGACGCATAATGCGAGATCAGCACATACGCGGCCAGCGCCAGTCCGGCCGCCACGGTACGGACCGCAGGCCGATCGCCGTTCTTCACGCCGCCTTGTTTCGCCAGACGTGGTCGGTCAGGCTGCGCAGCGACTTGAAGATGCGGATATTGTCGTCGTTGTCGGAGCGCAGCTGGAACCCGTACTGTTTCGACACCTCGAGCGCAACCTCGAGGATGTCGATCGAGTCGAGGCCGAGGCCTTCGCCGTAGAGAGGGGCATCCGGTTCGATCCCGGACGGAGCAACGTCCAGATTGAGAGCTGTCACGATCAAGGTGGCGATCTCGATCATCAGGCTTTCCGGAACGGCCCCGGCAGGGAGCGTCACCGGATTGGGGTTGGCGTTCTCGAGCATTTCTGTCCCGTACGAAGAGTCTGCGGATCGCGCGCAAGCGCGACGCCTGGGTCGGAAGGACACCGCGTTGGGATTTGGTCCCCACTTGCGAAGTTACCAAAAAAGGGCTTCCAGCGCGAGGAGTTGTTCATCTTCGAGGCGCGCGCTTCGCGGCCGAAACGCGGCCCGCTGCAGATCCCGCCGCACCGGGCTCGCGTTCCTTGACACCCGCGGGAAACTGCGAAACGATACGTCGAGTCGCGATAGCGTGTTCTGAAGCGTGCAATGCGAATAACCTTCGGAGCGCCTCGCCGGCGCAGGACGTGAGTTCCCGCCGCATCCCCGGCAGCCGCAACGCCTCACGTCGGTGCCGGGCACGGCGCCCTGCCCATATCGACCCACGTCAACGTCGTCTGCCCGCCGCGCTCGGCTCGAATCCGGCAACAGTCCAAAAGGTGCTGATGCAAGTCGAAGCCCAAGAAAGAAAGACCCGCGACGCCGAATCCGATGTGCTTGTCATCGGAGGCGGCCCGGCGGGTTCGACGGCGGCCGCGCTGCTGGCGGAACTCGGCCATCGGGTCACGCTGCTGGAAAAGTCCCGCCATCCTCGCTTTCATATCGGCGAATCGTTGCTCCCCGCCAATCTGCCCCTTTTCAGGCGCCTGGGGCTCGAGGACCAGATTCGCGCCATCGGCATGAAAAAACCCGGCGCGGAGTTCGTTTCTCCGTGGCATGACACGAGCCAGGTGTTCCACTTTTCCGACGCCTGGGACAAGTCGATGCCTTTTGCCTATCAGGTGAGGCGTTCCGAATTCGACGAGGTCCTGATCCGGAACGCGGCGGCGAAGGGCGCTGCGGTCATCGAAGGCTGCCGGGTGCGCGACGTGGAGTTCACCGGCAGCGGTACGACGGTCCGCGCACAGCACGAGGATGGCCGGTTCGAAGCGTGGCGAACCCGGTACGTCATCGACGCATCGGGCCGGGACACCTTTCTCGGCACCCGGTTCAAGGCGAAGCATCGCAATCCAAAGCACAACAGCGCCGCAATCTACGGCCATTTTTCCGGCGCGCGGCGTCATCCGGGAGAAGCCGAAGGCAACATCATCCTCTTCTGGTTCGACCATGGCTGGCTCTGGTTCATCCCGCTGCTCGACGGCGTGACCAGCGTTGGCGCTGTGACGTGGCCGTATTACATGAAGACACGCGGCAAGCGTTCGCCGCAGCAGTTCTTCCTCGACACCATCGCCCTGTGCCCGGCGCTCCACGAGCGCCTGACAAACGCGAGACTCGTCACCGACGTCGAAGCGACCGGCAATTACTCCTACGCCTGCGACCGGACGCGTGGGCCTGGATATATGCTTCTCGGGGACGCTTACGCGTTTATCGATCCGGTGTTCTCGTCGGGGGTCTTGCTGGCGATGAACAGCGCCTTTATCGGCTCCGAAGCGGTGGACGCGATCCTGCGTCGTCCGGCAGACGCGCCGGCCGCGCTCGCCCGTTTCGACCGACTGATGAAACGTGGGCCCCGGGAATTCTCCTGGTTCATCTACCGGATTACCACGCCGACGATGCGTGACCTGTTCATGTCGCCGGGGAACCGCTGGCGGATGAAAGAGGCGCTGTTGTCGCTTCTGGCCGGCGACATTTTTAACCAGACGCCGATCTGGGCGGCGCTCCTGAAATTCAAGCTCGTCTATTATGTCGCAGCGACGCTGAATCTGAAGCGATCGCTGCTTGCGTGGCGGCGGCGCAGACGGAATATCCTCCCCCTCGACGAACCGGCGATGGCCGGTCCCAAATGAGCGACGGCGCGCTGCCGCGGGCCGCCGTCATGTTGACGGCCTCGGAGTGTCGCGCCGACGCGATTGCCTGCGGTGGCGTCCCTTGGCGATCCACTCGAAGGTTTCGATAACGATTGGCGGTCGGCATTCATTCGTCTGGAGTGGATGCCCGACTCCCGGCGTTCCGTCGCGGCCGCGACGCGCCCGCGTCGTGGTGGCGGTGGGCGTCGTCTGCGCGCTGTCGGCGTGCGCACCGCTT
>JAAFGU010000309.1 GCA_010365205.1 Aromatoleum sp.
CAGCCGCCTGGGCCGCGGCGGTTGGCGCGATCGCAGGGTGGGCGCTGGCGCTGCCGGGACTGGCCTTCGACCTGCAGGGCCACCGCGGCGCGCGAGGACTCGCGCCGGAAAACACGCTGGCGGCGTTCCGCACCGCACTTTCCATCGGCGTCACCACGCTCGAAACTGACCTCGCCGTGACCAGGGACGGCGTGCTGGTGATTTCGCATGATCCGTTCCTCAACCCGGATCTCGCGCGCGGCGACGACGGGCGCTGGCTGGCGGAAAAGGGGCCGCCGATTCGCACGCTCGCGCTGGCCGAACTCGCACGCTACGACGTCGGACGCGCCGATCCTGCATCCCGCTACGCCAGACAGTTCCCCGAGCAGCGAGCGGCCGACGGCGAGCGCGTTCCAACCCTTGGCGAAGTCTTCGCGCTCGGACGCGCGAGTCCGAAGCCGGTCCGCTTCAACATCGAGACCAAGATCACGCCGGCAGCCCCGGACGACAGCGTCGATCCGGCGGCCTTCGCGCGGCTCGTCGTCGACGCCACGCGGAGCGCCGGGCTCGCCGACCGCGTGACGATTCAGTCGTTCGACTGGCGGACGCTGCTCGAAGCGAAAAAACTGGCGCCGGAAATCGAGACCGTATGCCTGACGATCGAGACGGCAGACAACGATACGGTCCGGCGCAATGCCGGCGGGCCTTCCCCGTGGCTGGGCGGGCTCGACCTTGCGGCGGTCGGAGGTTCGTTACCGAAACTCGTCAAGGCCGCAGGTTGCGGCACCTGGTCGCCGTTCTGGCGCAACGTGACGGCTTCGCTGGTCGTCGAAGCGCATGCGCTGGGGCTCAAGCTCATACCGTGGACGGTCAACGAGCCGGCCAACATGGCCGCGCTGATCGCGATCGATGTCGATGGCCTGATTACCGACTATCCGAACCGTCTGCGCAAGGTGATGGCCGACAACGGCATCCCGCTGCCCTAGCACCGCTCAGTTCGTGTCGCCGACGACGTCCGCGCCTTTGGGCACGGCGAACTGGAATTGCCCGGGATCGAGCCGTGGATTGCGGTCGAAGCTGCCGAAGGTCAGCGTCGTCACGTTGCCGAACGTATCCTTCAACTCCATTGCGCGCGGCAGGTTGTCCTTGAAGCCGATTCGTACCCGTTCGAACCCGCCGTCCGACGATTTCGGCTTCGCTTCGACGAATTCGAGCCCGTCCGCGCTGCCGGCGTCGACAATGTCGAAGTTCTTCTCGAGCGCGTTGTCGCCGGCAAGCAGCGCCGCCGGGCTCGCGCCCAATGCGCGGTCGAGCTTGCGCACGATGACCTGGTTGAGGTCCTGGTCGTACACCCACACCCGTTCGCCGTCGCCGACGATCAGCTGCGCAAACGGTTTTTCGTAGGCCCAGCGGAATTTGCCCGGACGCGCAAACGCGAACGTGCCGCTCGATTCCTGCGCGCGTCGCGCGTCCTTGGCCGCGACGACCTGCCTGAACGTCGCGTTGCCATGCCTGGAGCCGTCCAGGAACGCCCGCAATTGACCGGGGCCGGTCGCGTGCACCGTTCCGGTGAGGAACAGCGCGAGCAGGAGTCCGATCGCTCGCCGGGCCGATTGTCGAAACGTCGTCATGCTCAGGTTCCGGGAATGTTGGCGACGCAGTTGCCGACCGAATCAAGAATGACATAGGAGTGTTCGAGGCCGCCGCGGTCCTTGCGTCCGCCCGACAGCGTGTATTGATGAACGTAGATTCGCCATGCACCGAGCGCGAACTCGGGTTCGGCGTCGCAGCCGTCGACGAACAGCGACGGGCCGCAGAAATTCTTCGGCAACAGCTTCCGCGCACGCTCGATCGCCTGGCCCTCCGTGATCACGGGCCCGTCGAGCGGACGGTCGCGCGGACAGAATTCCGACCCTTCCCGATAGACCAGAACCGGGCCGGAAAGTGCCGGCGTCGCGACGAGCATCGTCAGCGCGAGCGCCAGCGTGACCGGCGGCAGCGACCCGGACTTCACGCGGCGTCGCCCTTCCCGGCCGGCACCAGCACTTCGCGATTGCCGTTGGTCTGCATCGGCGACACCAGCCCCGAACGCTCCATCTGCTCGATGAGGCGCGCCGCACGGTTGTAGCCGATCCTCAGATGGCGCTGGACCAGAGAGATCGACGGCCGCCTCGTCTGCAGCACGAGGGCGACCGCCTGGTCGTACATCGGATCGGATTCCGCGTCCGCGCCCTCGACGCTCAAGCCGTCGCTGTTGCCGTTGCCGTTGCCGTTGCCGATTTCGATCGCCGAACCGTCGAGGATGCCGTCGAGGTATTGCGGGCCACCCTGCGCCTTCATATGATCGACGACCCGATGCACCTCGGCGTCCGACACGAATGCGCCATGCACGCGCTGCGCATGGCCGGTGCCCGGCGGCTGGAACAGCATGTCGCCCTGGCCAAGCAGCGCCTCGGCGCCCATATGGTCGAGAATCGTGCGCGAGTCGACCTTGCTTGCCACCTGGAACGCGATCCGCGACGGAATATTAGCCTTGATGAGGCCGGTGATCACATCGACACTGGGCCGCTGCGTGGCCAGGATCAGGTGGATGCCCGCCGCGCGCGCCTTCTGCGCGATCCTCGCGATCAGTTCCTCGATTTTCTTCCCGGTGACCATCATCAGGTCGGCCAACTCGTCGATCACGACGACGATGACCGGCATTTCCTCGATCGGCTCCGGCGCGTCGGGCGTCAACGAGAACGGATTGGTCAGCGGCTTGCCCGTCTTCTTCGCCTCGCCCACCTTCGCGTTGTAGCCGCCCAGATTGCGCACGCCGAGCGTCGACATCAGCTTGTAGCGGCGCTCCATCTCGGCAACGCACCAGTTGAGCGCATTGCCGGCGAGCTTCATGTCGGTGACGACCGGCGCCAGCAGGTGCGGGATGCCCTCGTAGACGGAGAGCTCCAGCATCTTGGGATCGACCAGGATCAGCCGGACCTGCCGCGGCTCCGCCTTGTACAGCAACGACAGGATCATCGCGTTGACGGCGACCGACTTGCCCGAGCCCGTGGTCCCGGCGACCAAAAGGTGCGGCATCCTGGCGAGATCGGCGATCACGGGCTTGCCCGCGATGTCCTTGCCCAGTGCCAGCGCCAGCGGGCTCGGCGAATCGTTATAGGCGGCCGACGACAGAATTTCGATCAGCCGGACGATCTGCCGTTTCGGGTTCGGCAGTTCGAGTCCCATGCACGACTTGCCCGGAATCGTCTCGACGAGCCGGATGCTGACCACGGACAGTGCGCGCGCGAGGTCCTTGATCAGGTTGACGATCTGCGCGCCTTTCACCCCGACGGCCGGCTCGATCTCGTAGCGGGTGATCACGGGCCCCGGATAGGCCGCCAGCACCTTCACCGCCACGCCGAAATCTGCGAGCTTGCGTTCGATAAGCCGGGACGTGTATTCGAGCGTATCGGCACCCACGGTGTCCTGCGCCGGCGGAGCGTCCTCGAGCAGCGCGAGCGGCGGAAGCGGCGAATCGGGCATGTCGAAGAACAGCGGCCGCTGCCTTTCCTTCACCGCGCGCGCGGATTTCGGCACGTCGACGACCGCCGGCACAACGATCACCGGCTCGCGGTCG
>JAAFGU010000006.1 GCA_010365205.1 Aromatoleum sp.
CGCGCGACGGTCGCGACATTTCGCGGCGCCCGCGGCGAGATGCTCGACCAGGGGCTCGCGCTGCATTTCCCTGCGCCGCAGTCCTACACGGGCGAGCACGTGCTCGAGCTGCACGGCCATGGCGGGCCTGCCGCGCTGAAGCTGCTGCTCACGCGGTGCGTCGAGCTCGGCGCGCGCGTGGCCGACCCCGGGGAGTTCACGAAGCGTGCGTTTCTCAACGGCAAGCTCGATCTCGCGCAGGCCGAAGGTGTGGCCGACCTGATCGATGCCGCGACGGCGACCGCGGTGCGCGCCGCGGCGCGCAGCCTATCCGGCGCGTTCTCGCGCGAGATTCACGGACTTGTCGATGCGCTGATAGAGCTGCGGATGTTCACCGAGGCGACGCTCGACTTTCCGGAAGAGGAGGTGGAGTTTCTCGGCGCGGCCGACGGGCGCGGCAGGCTCACGGCGATCCGGGCGCGACTGGGCGGCATCGACGCGCGCGCAAAACAAGGCGCGCTGCTCCGCGAGGGGCTTACCGCGGTTCTGCTCGGACGGCCGAACGTCGGCAAGTCGAGCCTGCTGAATCAGCTCGCGGGTGAGGATGTCGCCATCGTCACGTCGATTGCCGGAACGACGCGCGACGCGGTGCAGACGCAAATCGAAATCCGCGGTATCCCGCTGACCGTCGTCGACACCGCGGGGCTGCGTCCGACCGATGATCCGATCGAGACGCTCGGAATCGAGCGCACATGGAGCGCCGTCGCGCGCGCCGATGTTGCGCTGGTGCTGGTCGACGAAACGGTGGCGGACGACAGTCTCGGCGCCGCTGACGCCGCGATCCTCGCGCGCCTGCCGGCGGCGCTGCCGCGCATCGTTATCCATAACAAGATCGACCTCACCGGGACGCCCGCGCGCGCGGAATCGAGGGAAGCGGACGCGGCGAGACATCGTCATGTCTGGTTGTCCGCCAAGACCGGCGAGGGAGTCGATCAACTGCGGCATGACGTGCTCATGATGGCGGACGTGCACGAGGACATGGAAGGCGCGTTTCTCGCGCGCGCGCGCCACTTGAGCGCGCTCCGCGCCGCCGGCGAACGTCTCGCCGTTGCGGCGCAACTCCTCTGTGCGGGGGTGCCGCCGCTCGAGCTTTTCGCTGAAGAGCTGCGGGGCGCACAGAACGCGCTCGCGACGATTACGGGCGAGTTCACCGCTGACGACCTCCTCGGCGTCATCTTCTCCCGATTCTGCATCGGCAAATGAAGCCACGGACTGCGCTGCCCTGGTTGGCGGGAAGCTCCCTCGGCATCGTCGCGGGGTGGCTCTGCAGCCGGCTCGGCACACCGATCCCCTGGATGCTGGGGCCGCTGTTCACGCTGGCCTTCCTCCGCATCGGGGGCGCCAACGTCGATGCGCCTCCTGGGGGCCGGCAAATAGGTCAGTGGATCATCGGGACGTCGCTCGGGCTCTACTTCACGCCGCAGGTCGTCCGCGAAGTGGCGGGATGGTGGGCGCTGCTCGCCGCCGGCGCCGTGTTCGCGATTGCGCTCGGGTACGCGACTGGGCTGCTGCTCGCCCGGATGGCCGGAATCGATCGCACGACGGGCGTGTTCGCCTGCGTGCCGGGCGGCGCGGCGGAGATGGCGGTGTTGGGGGAACGCTTCGGCGCGCGCGTGGATCGTGTGGCCGCGGCACACAGCCTGCGCATCCTGATTGTCGTCGCCGTGGTGCCGGCCGCTTACGCCTACCTCGACGTGCGCGGCGCCGACCCCTATATCCCCGGCACTACCGTGTTCGACGTGCAAGGTTTCGCGGTGCTGATGGCCGCCACGCTTGCCGGCAGCGCCGTGGCGCAGTGGCTCCGGCTGCCGAATGCATTCGTGCTGGGCTCGCTTGCCGTCGCGATTCCGCTGACCGCCATGGAAATCAACCTGTCCGCGGTACCGACGCTGGCGTCCAATGCCGGACAGAGCCTGCTCGGGTGCGCGCTGGGCGCACGCTTCCAATCCGATTTTCTGCGCGGGGCGACGCGGTTTGTCGCTTCGGTAAGCGCCGTGGTGCTGGGAGCGATCGCGCTGTCCGCCGCATTCGGATGGGGGCTGGCGCGGGCCTCGGGGCTGCATCCGGCAACGCTCGTCCTCGGCACCGCGCCCGGTGGCATCGCCGAGATGTGCATCACGGCGAAGGTGCTGCAACTCGGTGTCCCGCTCGTCACGGCGTTTCACGTGACGCGCGTCGTCGTCCTGCTGTTGCTGACGGCGCCATTGTTCTCGCGCGTCCAGGCGTGGCGCCGCGAGCGGAATCGAACCATGCCGAAGCCATGACCTGGAATCCGGGCCAATACTTGAGCTACGAGCACGCCCGGATGCGTCCGGCGCTTGACCTGCTCGCGCGGATTCCGCTGACGGCGCCGGGCGCCATCGTCGATCTGGGTTGCGGCGCCGGCAACGTCGCGCAGGTTCTTGCGGCGCGATGGCCGCAAGCGAGAATAGTCGGCGTCGACAGTTCGGGCGCGATGCTGGCGACCGCGCGCGACGCGACGCTAGGCGACGCGCGATTTACGTGGATCGAGGCCGATCTCGGCGCATGGACGCCGGAGACCGCGCCGGATCTCGTGTTCAGCAATGCCGCCTTGCATTGGCTCAACGATCACGCCACGCTCGTCCCCCGCCTGCTTGCGGCCGTCGCGGCAGGCGGCGCGCTTGCGGTGCAGATGCCGGACAACTTCGCGGCGCCGTCGCATGCGGCGCTGTTCGAAGTGGCGACGCGTCCGGAGTGGCGCGACCGCCTGGCCCGGTGCGTACGCTCGAATCCCGTGTGTCCGATGACGGATTACCTGCGCTGGCTTGCTGCGGCATCCGCGGTTGATTTGTGGACGACCGAGTATATGCATTTGCTGCCGGGCTTGGACGGTGGCGAGCACCCGGTCGTCGCGTGGATGAAGGGCGCCGCGCTGACGCCGTTTCTCGCCGCGCTCGACGACGATGCGCGACCGCGGTTTATCGCCGACTACCGCGAACGAATCGCCGCGGCGTATCCGCCGCTCGACGATGGGCGCGTCCCGTTTCCGTTCCGCCGTCGATTCGTCGTCGCGATGCGTTGACGCGATTGGTAAGGCCACTCGGCCACGCAGTCGCGGGGCTTTCGGCCGCCCTTCGCGACATGCTAGATTTCCGGATTATCGACCGCCGCGCCAGACGGCGGCTGCGCAGTTTTCATTCCCGCCACTTTCCGAGCCGCACGATGAACCAATCCGATTCGCTGTCCGTCCTCGCGGCCGCTCAGGCCGCCGTCGATGCGCCGTGGTACGTCCGCCACCTGCGTCTGCTGGGATGGGTCCGGGAAATCGCGGATCTGACCAAGCCCGAACGCGTACTCTGGTGCGACGGCAGCCAGGCCGAGTACGACGGTCTGTGCGCCGAGATGGTCGCCGCCGGCACCCTGACGAAACTCGATCCGGCGAAACGGCCAAACAGTTATCTCGCGCGGTCCGATCCGTCCGATGTGGCGCGGGTCGAGGACCGCACTTTCATTTGCAGCGCGAAGGAAGAAGACTCGGGTCCGACCAACAACTGGCGCGCCCCGGCCGAGATGCGCAAGACGTTAGCCGGGTTGTTCGATGGGTGCATGCGCGGCCGCACGATGTACGTCGTGCCATTTTCGATGGGACCGCTCGGCAGCCACATCGCGCACATCGGCATCGAGATTTCCGACAGCCCGTATGTTGCCGTCAACATGAAACTGATGACGCGCATGGGTCGGGCGGTGTTCGATGTTCTCCGCGCCGAGGGTCCGTTCGTTCCCTGCGTGCATTCGGTCGGCATGCCGCTCGCCGCCGGACAGCGCGATGCGCGCTGGCCCTGCAACAAGGAACACAAGTACATCGTCCACTTTCCCGAAACCCGGGAGATCTGGTCGTACGGTTCGGGATATGGCGGCAACGCGCTGCTCGGCAAGAAGTGCTTCGCGCTGAGGATCGCGTCGGTGATGGGTCGTGACGAGGGTTGGCTTGCCGAGCACATGCTAATACTTGGCGTGACGGCGCCGACCGGCGAGAAGACCTACGTAACGGCCGCATTCCCCAGTGCCTGCGGCAAGACCAATTTTGCGATGCTGATTCCGCCGAAGGCGCTTGCGGGCTGGACGGTGACGACGATCGGCGACGATATCGCGTGGATCAAGCCGCACGCCGACGGGAAGCTCTATGCGATCAATCCGGAGGCCGGCTATTTCGGCGTCGCGCCGGGGACGTCGTACGAATCGAATCCGAACGCGATGGACACGCTGAAGGCGAACGTGATCTTCACCAACGTCGCGCTGACGGAGGACGGCGACGTCTGGTGGGAAGGCATGACGAAGACGACGCCCGCGCGGCTCACCGATTGGCAAGGCAATCAGTGGACGCCGGATAGCGGCCGCAAGGCGGCGCACCCGAACGCGCGCTTCACTGTCGCGGCCACGCAGTGCCCGTCGCTCGATCCGAACTGGGACAACCCCGACGGCGTGCCGATCGATGCGTTCGTGTTCGGCGCCCGACGCGGCGACACGGTGCCGCTGGTGGTGGAGGCCGCTTCGTGGGAAGAGGGCGTATACAAGGCGGCGACGATGGGCTCGGAGACCACGGCGGCGGCGGCGGGCAAGGTCGGCGAGGTTCGGCGTGATCCGTTTGCGATGTTGCCGTTTTGCGGTTATCACATTGGCGACTATTTCGCCCACTGGCTGAAGATGGGGAAGGCCGTCGCGGCACCGCCCAAGCTCTTCAATGTGAACTGGTTCCGAACCGATGAGAACGGCAAGTTCGCGTGGCCCGGATTCGGTCAGAACATGCGCGTGTTGCAATGGATCGTCGAGCGGTGCCGGAGCCGGGGACACGCGGTCGAAACGCCGCTCGGCCTGGAACCGGCCTACGGCGATCTCGACTGGACGGGGCTCGATTTCGCGCCCGAAAAATTCGCGGCGATGATGAAGGCCGACCATAAGCTGTGGGTCCGGGAGCTGGCGGCGCACGATGAATTGTTTGCGAAGCTGGGAGACAAGCGTCCGGCGGCGCTCTCTGCCGAACGAGCGAGGTTGGGAGCCCGGCTCTCGGCAGCGCCTTAGCCGACTGCGTCGCTGATCGGAGCATGCGAACATTCGGGTTCGGGCTGAAATTACGTAACAGATTGTTTTTACATAATATAACGAAAATTCTCGTCAGCGGGCCACAGCCAGCGAGTCGACTTGAGCCCCCGCGACATCGGCGCTCGCGGCCACTCCAGCCGGCCCCGCGAATCCGGGGGCGAGGACTTTGGTCGGGAACGCAGGGATCGCGGGGACGCAATAAATGGCGCCGGGCGCCGACCTGCCGATACCGACGATTCGGGGCATTTGCGCAGGGAACGGGGGCAGGTGTCGCGGCGTTTTCGCGGGTCCCGCCGCGTGACCAAGCGAATCCGGCGGGCCGCAATGTTCCACGTGAAACCACGCAAGTCTGGCGGGCGCTGCACCCCGTCGGCGGATCGTCAGGTTGGGCCGCGGCGCTGGGCACTTGGCGACGCCATCGCGTCGCCGTTTTCGAGGTGCCGCCAGCGGCCGCTCCAGCGCCGAACGGGTTCGCCGGGGACCGCCGGCGCAGACTGCGCAAAGTGTTCCACGTGGAACATTACAATTGGTCAAGCCGCCGCGTGGCGGGCGGGCCAACCGCTTTTCCGTACACCGGGATTGCCGTATGATGCACCCTCGGGGCAGGATCGTTGCCGGACAAATTCATCAATAAAATCATGATCTTTCCATCTCGCTTTGAGGTCATCATTGTCGGTGGCGGCCATGCCGGGACCGAAGCGGCGCTCGCCTCCGCGCGGATGGGGGCGAAGACCCTGCTCCTTACGCACAACATCGAGACCCTCGGTCAGATGTCGTGCAACCCGTCGATCGGCGGGATCGGCAAGGGTCATTTGGTTCGGGAAGTGGACGCACTGGGCGGGGCGATGGCGATCGCCACCGACGAGGCCGGAATCCAGTTCCGCATCCTCAATGGCAGCCGGGGTCCCGCAGTCCGGGCGACACGCGCACAGGCGGATCGGGTGCTGTACAAGCAGGCGATCCGCGCCCGGCTCGAAAGCCAGCCCAACCTGACGCTGTTCCAGGGAGCCGTCGACGACCTGACGCTCGACGGTGATGGTGCCGACGCGCGCGTGACAGGCGTCGTCATGCAGATCGGCCTTCGTTTCGAAGCCGACGCGGTCGTCCTGACGACGGGGACGTTCCTGTCCGGACTGATCCACGTCGGCTTGCAGCACTACGAGGCCGGACGAGCAGGGGATCCGCCGGCGAAGACGCTCGCCGCGCGGTTGCGTGAACTGCGGTTGCCCGCGGGACGGTTGAAGACCGGCACGCCGCCGCGGCTCGATGGCCGGACGATCGATTTTTCGTTGCTCGAGGCGCAACCCGGCGACGAACCGGTTCCCGTGTTCAGCTTCGTCGGCACGCGCGCGATGCATCCACGCCAGGTGCCGTGCTGGATCACTCACACGAACGAGCGCACGCACGAGATCATTCGCGGCGGACTCGATCGCTCGCCGCTGTTCACCGGTCTGATCAAGGGCGTCGGGCCGCGTTATTGTCCTTCGATCGAGGACAAGGTCGTGCGCTTTGCCGAGCGGACGAGCCATCAGATTTTTCTCGAGCCCGAAGGCCTTGCAACGACCGAGGTCTACCCGAACGGGATCTCGACGTCGCTGCCGTTTGACGTGCAGCTGGCGCTGGTGCGGTCGATGAAAGGCTGCGAGCACGCGCACATCCTGCGTCCCGGCTATTCGATCGAATACGATTTTTTCGATCCGCGCGGATTGAAGGCGACACTGGAAACCAAAGCGATCCGCGGACTTTTTTTCGCCGGCCAGATCAACGGAACGACGGGCTACGAAGAGGCGGCCGCACAGGGCATTCTCGCCGGGATCAACGCCGGGCGCCTGGTGCGCGGCGAGGTCGGCTGGTCGCCGCGGCGCGATGAAGCCTATCTCGGCGTGCTGGTGGACGATCTGATCACGCGCGGCGTCTCCGAGCCCTACCGGATGTTCACGTCGCGCGCCGAATACAGGCTGCAGCTGCGCGAGGACAACGCCGATCTGCGGCTTACCGAGACCGGCCGCAGGCTCGGTGTCGTCGACGACGTACGCTGGGGCGCGTATGCGCGCAAGCGCGACGCCGTCGCGCGCGAACTCGAGCGCTTGAACACGACGTTCGTGAACCCGAACGTCGTTGCGATGCACGACGCCCAGCGCGTGCTTGGGCAGCCGATCGAACACGAATACTCGCTCGCCGAACTCTTGCGCCGCCCGAACGTCACGTACGCAACGCTCGCGACGCTGCCGGCCGCCGGCGCCGCCGTGTCCGATCCGATCGTGGCCGAGCAGGTCGAGATCGCGACCAAATACGCCGGATACATCGATCGCCAGCACGACGAGATCGCGCGCCGTCGCGGACAGGACGATCAACCGCTGCCGACGGACCTTGACTATCGCAGCGTGCGCGGCCTGTCGACCGAAGTGCAGCAGAAACTGAATCAGCATCGGCCGGAAACGATCGGGCAGGCATCGCGCATCTCCGGGATTACGCCCGCCGCGATTGCGCTTTTGCTCGTGCACCTGAAGCGAGGCTTCGTCGGAGAGACCCACGGCAGCGGCGCGCCAGGCAAGCGGCGATCGGCGTGATCGCAGTGCTCGATCTCGACGAGGGCCTGGCGGCACTCGCGGCGCGTGGCGTGACGCTGCCGGCGGGGGCGCACGACAAGCTCGCCGCCTATCTCGCGCTGCTCGCCAAATGGAACCGTACGTACAATCTCACCGCGATTCGCGAGCCCGAGCGGATGATCACGCATCACGTACTCGATTCGCTCGCCGTGCTGCCGCATCTGCCGAGGCCGACTGAGCGCCCCGGCCTGCGCGTGCTCGATGTGGGCAGCGGCGGCGGGGTGCCCGGGTTGCCGTTGGCAATCGCGCGTCCGGACTGGCACATCGCCGTGCTCGACAGCAATCACAAAAAGGGCGCGTTTCTGCAGCAGGCGATCATCGAGCTCGGGCTGGCGCGGGTGGGCGCGGTAACCGCGCGCGTCGAGGACTACGCACCGGCGTCGCCATTCGATGTCGTGATCTCGCGCGCGTTTTCCGATCTCGCGACGTTCGTGCAGACGAGCGGGCGCCATCTCGCGGCCGACGGTGCGTTGGTTGCGATGAAGGGGGCCTATCCGCACGAGGAAGTCGCGCAGCTTCCGGCCGATTATCGCGTCACGGCGTCGCCGGCACTGGCGGTACCGGGACTCGATGCCGAACGCCACCTGATCATCATGGCGCGCAACGCATGAGCACGCGCAAGCAATCGCTCGAGGGGCCGCATCGGTGACGAAGATCATCGCAGTCGCGAATCAGAAGGGCGGCGTCGGCAAGACGACGACGTCGGTCAATCTCGCCGCCAGCCTGGTCGCGATGAAGCGGCGCGTATTGCTCGTCGATCTCGACCCGCAGGGCAATGCGACCAGCGGTTCCGGACTCGACAAGCGCACGCTGCAAGCGACCGTGTATCAGGTACTGCTAGGCGAGCGGAAGCTCGCCGATGTTCGCGTCGCCTCGCCGACCGGCGGCTTCGACGTCGTGCCGGCGAACCGCGAGTTGGCGGGCGCCGAGATCGAACTCGTGGATCTGCCCGAGCGCGAGACGCGGTTGAAGGACGCGCTGGCCGAAGCGCTGCAGCAAATGCGCGTTGCAATCACCGAGATCGCGCCGGAGTACGACTTCATCCTGCTCGACTGTCCGCCGTCGCTGTCGCTGCTGACGCTGAACGGGCTCTGCGCGGCGGACTCGGTGCTGATCCCCATGCAGTGCGAGTATTACGCGCTCGAAGGGCTGTCGGACCTCGTGCAGACGCTGAAGAAGGTGCGCGCGCATCTCAATCCTCATCTCGAGATCGAGGGCTTGCTGCGGACGATGTACGACCCGCGCAATACGCTCGCAATCAGCGTCGGCGCGGAGCTCGAAAAGCACTTCGGCGACAAGGTGTACCACACCGTGATCCCGCGCAACATCCGGCTCGCGGAAGCGCCGTCGCACGGCATACCGGCGCTGCATCTGGACCGCAATTCGAAAGGCGCATTGGCCTACCTCGCGCTCGCCGGTGAAATGCTGCGGCGGATGGAAGCGGCGGCGCGGCCGTCGGCCGTCGCCGCCGCGTGACGGCAAAGGACTCGCGATGATTCGACCCAAGGGACTGGGCCGCGGCCTCGACGCACTGCTGTCCGGCTCCGACGAGACGAGCAGCAGAGAATCGCTGCAGATGGTGGCGATTGACCGGGTGAAGCCGGGCAAGTACCAGCCTCGCACGCGCATGGACGAAGGGTCGCTGGAGGAGCTGGCGGCGTCGATCCGCGAGCAGGGCATCATGCAGCCGATCCTCGTGCGGCCGGTCGAAGGCGGCCGTTTCGAAATCATTGCCGGCGAGCGGCGCTGGCGTGCTGCGCAGCGCGCGGGACTGCGCGAAGTGCCCGCACTGGTGAAGACGGTGCCCGACCAGGCCGCGCTGGCGCTGGCGCTGATCGAGAACATTCAGCGCGAGGACTTGAACCCGCTCGAGGAGGCGCAGGGCATCGCGCGGCTCATCGACGAATTCGGCCTGACGCACGAAGCGGCGGCGAAGGCGGTCGGTCGTTCGCGCAGCGCGGTCACCAATTTGCTGCGGCTGCGCGAACTCGCGAAACCCGTGCAGGAGTACCTGCTCGGCGGCAAGCTCGACATGGGTCACGCGCGCGCGTTGCTCGGTTTGCCCGCGGGACAGCAAACCGCCGCGGCGGCGCGCGTGGTCGCGCAGGGACTTTCGGTGCGCGAGACCGAGCGCCTCGTGCTTGCGCTCGCGCATCCCCGCGCGGGCAAGCCGAAGCGGACGGCGCGCGCCGCGGATCCGGATGTCGCACGCCTCACGGAGGAGCTCGCCGAGGCGCTTGGCGCGACGGTCTCAATCGAGCCCAGGAAGGGCGGCGCCGGACGCGTGGTGATCGGATATTCGACGCTGGAGCAGCTCGACGGCATCGTCGCGAAGCTGCGCTGACACGACCGCGAAAAAGGAAACTGCGCGACACAACGCGACACGGCGGCTCGCGGGCCGCCTTTTTTCATTGCAGCTAGCAGCCGCGTTAGCCCAGCTGTTTCAACATTGTGTCCGCGTCGGACACTTCGTACTTGCCGGGCGCTTCGAGGTTCAAGGTCTTGACGACGCCATTGTCGATCAGCATCGAAAAGCGCTGGCAGCGCACGCCGAGCCCCTTCGCCGTCAGGTCGAATTCGAGGCCGAGCGCCTTCGTGTACGCGGCGCTGCCATCGCCCATCATCCGGACCTTCCCGGCGGCGTGCTGGTCGCGCGCCCACGCGCCCATCACGAACGCGTCGTTGACCGACATGCAGACCACGTCGGCGACGCCCTTGGCCTTGAGCTTGTCGAAGTTCGCCACGTAGCTCGGCACGTGCTTGGCCGAACACGTCGGGGTGAACGCGCCGGGCAGGCCGAAGATCACGATCTTCTTTCCCTTCGTCAGCGCGTCGATCTTGAACTCGTTGGGGCCGACGGTGCAGCCATTGCCTTCGACCTCGATGAATTCGGACAGCGCGCCGTCGGGCAGTCTGTCGCCAACCTTGATCGTCATGGAATCTCCTTGTGGGGTACACCGGAAAGGGCAGACTGAGGAGAATCGCAGCACTGCGCCGGGATTTCAACCCCACTACTGGACGGGTCTCGGCTACCGCGGTAGCTTTACCGGCTCGATAAGCCTCAACGAAAGGATGCGCCATGCCCCCACGCCTGAAGTCCTCTGCAGCACCGCGTCGAAACGAGCTCTTGGTCGCGACGCGCAAGGGCCTCTGGACGCTGACCGGCGACATCGCACGCCGCTCGTGGAAGCTCGCCGGCCCGCACTTTCTCGGCCACATCGTCCACCATGCGGTGCTCGATCCGCGCGACGGCAAAACGCTGCTCGCGGCGGCGCGGACCGGCCACCTGGGCCCCACGATTTTTCGTTCGACCGACCGCGGCCGCTCGTGGAAGGAGGCCGCCCGTCCACCTGCGTTCAGGGAAGGCAGCGGCCGCAGCGTCGAGCACACGTTCTGGCTCACCCCGGGGCATGCAGCGCAGCCCGGCGTCTGGTACGCGGGGACGTCGCCGCAGGGCCTGTTTCGCTCGGCCGATGGCGGCGCGACGTGGGACGGGGTCGACGGCTTCAATGCGCATCCGCAGCGCAAGGCATGGTGCGGCGGCGACAAGGACGGCACGCCCGATGGCCCGAAGCTGCACTCGATCGTGATCGACCCGCGCGATCCGGCGCACCTGTACGTCAGCATGTCGAGCGGAGGGACGTTCGAATCGACCGACGCCGGTGCCGGATGGCGGCCGCTCAACCGGGGGGTGAAGGCCGATTTCCTTCCCGATCCGGACCCGGAGTTCGGGCACGATCCCCATTGCGTGCGGCTGCACCCGGCCGCGCCCGACCGGCTCTATCAGCAGAACCACTGCGGAATCTTCAGGCTCGACCGGCCGGGCGAGGGATGGATCGATATCGGCGCGGGGATGCCGAAGTCGGTAGGTGCGATCGGCTTTCCGCTGGTGGTGCATCCACGCGATGCGGACACGCTCTGGGTGTTCCCGATGGATGGCACCCGCGTCTGGCCACGCGTTTCGCCGGGGGGGCGGCCCGCCGCCTATCGTTCGGTAAACGGGGGTCGAACGTGGCAACGGCAGGCTACCGGCTTGCCGAAGACGCAGGCGTGGTGGACGGTGAAGCGGCAAGCGATGACGGTCGATCACGCGACGGCGGTCGGCGTTTACTTCGGCACCACCAGCGGAGAAGTGTGGGGCAGCCGCGACGAAGGGCGCAGCTGGAAATGTCTCGCCCGAAACTTGCCGCACATCTACGCGGTCGAGGCGGCGTGACTGCGCGTGTTGCGGCCGCTGCGACCGCCGGACACCTGCGCGTTCGCATTCCCGGATTGCTGCGGTCCTACACCGGTGGCGTAGAGACCGTCGATCTCGACCTGGCGGGACCCCCGACGGTCGCCCACGCGCTGGCCATTCTGGACGCGCGCTTCCCTGGACTGCGCTTCCGGCTGATCGACGAGCAGGGCGCGATCCGACCGCACATCAAGCTTTTCGTCGATGCGGCGATCGTCCGCGACCTCGACGCAGCTATCCCGCCGGGGGTCGAACTGATGATCGTCGGCGCGCTATCCGGCGGCTGAGCGCCGGTCGAGCGGGAGCCTTCCCGCACCGAGAACCGCGACCGCGCGAAGGGCGTTGCGGCGCAGCATTTTCGTTGCGGCGCCCTGCGGGAAACCGCTATAATCGCAGGGTTTGCTTCTGTCGGTGGCGCTCGAAGTCCGATACGCGGCGCTGCGCCGGGTGATCCCCCCGCTCAAGTCGAAACCGTTCCGCACCGTTCTCAGATGGCAGGCGATCGTCACGGTGACGATCGCGGTAGTCGCCGGAGCGTGGACCGGGTGGCACGGCGCCTTGTCGGCGGGGCTGGGCGGCTTGGTCAATCTGTCGGCTGGCGTAGTGTTCGCGTTCATCCTGCAACTCTCGCTCGGCGACGGGCGCCCGAGGGGCGTGGGGCCGCCGCTGGTGGCGATGTTCAGGGCGGAGGCAGGCAAGGTCGCGGTGATCCTGGCGCAGCTGTGGCTGGTGATGTCGACGTACCGGGACATCGTGCCGGCGGCGTTCTTCACTGCGTTCATCGCCACCGTGATCGTGTTCAGCATGGCCTTTTTCGTTCGCGACTAGAACTCCAGGATTGAATCGATGGCTGCCGGCACCGAACTGACCCCCACCGAGTACATTCAGCACCACCTCACCTTCCTGGCGAAGCCGGTCGGCGAGGGCGGCGGTTTCTGGACGCTGAACTACGACACGTTCATCACGACCGGCATCGTCGGCGCGCTCGTCTTCGGCTTCCTGTGGCTGGTCACGCGCAAGGCCACCACCGGCATCCCATCGAAGACCCAGGCGTTCGTCGAGCTCACCGTCGACTTTGTCAACGAGCAGGTCAAGGGCATCTACCACGGCGAGAGCAAGGTCGTCGCGCCGCTCGCACTCACCACGTTTGTGCTGGTGCTGTTCCTCAACGCAATGGACTTCCTGCCCATCGACGTGATGTCGTGGATCTACGAGCACGTGTTCAACCAGCACACTTGGCGTGGCGTGCCCACGGCCGATGTCAACACGACGTTCGCCCTGGCGCTGTCGGTATTCGCGCTGATGATTTTTTACAGCATCAAGGTCAAGGGTCTCGGTGGATGGATTCACGAACTGTTCTGCTCGCCGTTTGGCAGCAATCCGCTGCTGTGGGTGTTCAACCTCCTCTTCAACGCCGTCGAGTACCTGTCGAAGCCGCTGTCGCACAGCCTGCGGCTCTACGGCAACATGTACGCCGGCGAAATCATTTTCATGCTGCTGGGGCTGTGGGCCGCGACCGGCATCGTCGGCGCCGTCTTGGGCGGCGTGCTGCACCTCGGCTGGTCGATTTTCCACATCCTGATCGTCGCGCTGCAGGCCTACATTTTTATGATGCTCACCATCGTCTATATCTCGATGGCGCACGAACACCACTGATTCACCGCATTCGCTCAACCGTCCAACCCCGTTCACGAAAGGAAAGCAAATGGACAAGCTGCAACTGGTCGCGATGATCCAGGCCTACACCGGAATCGGCATCGGCCTCATCATCGGTCTGGGCGCGCTCGGCGCCTGCGTCGGCGTCGGGATCATGTGCTCGCGCTTCCTCGAAGGCGCCGCGCGCCAGCCGGAGCTGATGCCGCAGCTGCAGGCGAAGGTGTTCCTGCTGCTCGGCCTGATCGACGCGTCGTTCATCATCGGCGTCGGTCTCGCGATGCTGTTCGCGTTCGGCAACCCGCTCATTCCCGCCGGGCTGAAGTAAGGTCTCCCTCGCGCATCCTCTAACTGCCAGGGAGCAGACATGGACATCAACCTGACGCTGCTGATGCAGGCCGTCGCGTTCGCGGCCTTTATCTGGTTCACGGCGAAATTCGTGTGGCCGCCGCTGATGCACGCCATCGAGACCCGCCAGAAGCAGATCGCCGACGGGCTGGCTGCCGGCGAACAGGGCAAGCAGAGTCTCGCCAGCGCCGAAAAGCGGATTGCCGAAATGCTCGCCGAGGCGAAATCGCGCTCGCACGAGATCATCGTCCAGGGCGAGAAGCTCGGGAGCGAAACGATCGAGGCGGCGAAGACCGAAGCGAAAGTCGAGGCCGACCGCATCATCACCGCCGCGAAAGCCGAGATTCAGCAGGAAGTCGCCCGCGCCAAGGAGTCGTTGCGCAATCAGGTCTCCGATCTTGCCGTGGCGGGGGCCACGAAGATCCTGAAGCGCGAAGTCGACGCCAAGGCGCACGCCGACCTGCTCGCCGCCATCCGGCAGGAGCTGTAAATCGCGCGCCATGGCCGAACTGATCACAATTGCGCGCCCGTACGCCGAAGCCGCGTTCCGGCTCGCCCGCGAGAACAACGCGCTGCCGGCGTGGCTCTCCATGCTGCGGCTCGTCGGCGCGGTCGTCGCCGATCGAGAGATGGCCGCCGCGCTCGACAATCCGAAGCTCACGGCCGAGAACAAGGAGGCGCTGGTGCTTTCGGTTTGCGGCGATCAGCTCGATCCGCTCGGCCGGAATTTCGTTCGCGTGCTGATCGGGAGCGATCGGGTCGATCTGCTGCCGCAGATCGCCGCGCTGTTCGAGAATCTCAAGAACGCTGCCGAGGGTGTCGCCGAAGCGACGATCGAATCCGCGTTCCCTCTATCCGACGAGCAGGTCGCCGAACTCAAGAAGGCGCTGGAAAAGCGCTTCGGCAAGCGGATCGAGGCTACGGTCAGCGTCGACTCGTCGTTGATTGGCGGGGCGAGAGTGACCGTCGGCGACACGGTACTGGACGGCTCCGTGCAGGCGCAGCTCGAGGCGATGGCGACCCATTTGCGGGCTTAATTTCGAAACCACCGGACCGCCGGCGGCACCCATACCGGCGCGACGCGAGGAACCATCATGCAGTTGAATCCTTCTGAAATCAGCGAACTGATCAAGAGCAAGATCCAGAACCTGGACACGGGCGCGGAAGTGCGCACCCAGGGGACGGTCGTTTCGGTAACCGACGGCATCTGCCGCATTCACGGGCTGTCTGACGCGATGGCGGGCGAAATGCTGGAGTTTCCGCAGAACACCTTCGGCCTCGCGCTGAACCTCGAGCGCGATTCGGTCGGCGCGGTGATTCTGGGCCAGTACGAGCACATCACCGAAGGCGATACCGTCAAGTGCACCGGGCGGATTCTTTCCGTGCCCGTCGGCCGCGAGTTGATCGGCCGCGTCGTCAATGCGCTCGGCCAGCCGATCGACGGCAAGGGGCCGGTCAATGCGAAGGAAGCCGACGTCATCGAAAAGGTGGCGCCGGGCGTGATCTGGCGCAAATCGGTGTCGCAACCGGTGCAGACGGGGCTGAAGTCGATCGACGCGATGGTGCCGATCGGGCGCGGCCAGCGCGAACTGATCATCGGGGACCGCCAGACGGGCAAGACCGCCGTCGCGGTGGACACGATCATCAACCAGAAAGGCAAGGACCTGATCTGCGTGTACGTCGCGATCGGCCAGAAGGCGTCCTCGGTCAAGAGCGTGATCCGCAAACTCGAAGAACACGACGCAATGGGCTACACGATCGTCGTCGTCGCGACCGCGTCGGAATCGGCGGCGATGCAGTACATCGCGCCGTACTCCGGCTGCACGATGGGCGAATACTTCCGTGACCGCGGCCAGGACGCGCTGATCATTTACGACGACTTGACCAAGCAGGCGTGGGCGTACCGGCAGATTTCGCTGCTGCTGCGCCGTCCGCCGGGCCGCGAGGCCTACCCCGGCGACGTGTTCTACCTTCATTCGCGGCTGCTCGAGCGCGCCGCCCGCGTCAACGAGGAATACGTCGAGAAGTTCACCAAGGGCGCCGTCAAGGGCAAGACCGGGTCTCTGACCGCGCTGCCGGTCATCGAGACCCAGGCGGGGGACGTGACGGCGTTCGTGCCGACCAACGTGATCTCGATCACCGACGGGCAGATTTTCCTGGAGACCGACCTTTTCAATGCGGGCATCCGCCCCGCCATAAACGCCGGCATCTCGGTGTCGCGGGTCGGCGGCAACGCGCAGACGAAGATCATCAAGAAGCTCGGCGGCGGCGTTCGTCTCGCGCTCGCGCAATACCGGGAGCTCGCGGCATTCGCCCAGTTCGCGTCCGACCTCGACGAAGCCACGCGCAGGCAGCTCGACCGCGGCCGCCTGGTCACCGAGCTGATGAAGCAGCCGCAGTACGAGCCGCTGCAGGTCAACGAGATGGCGGTGACGCTGTTTGCGGTGACCAAGAGCTACTACGACGATGTCCCGGTGCCCCGGGCGCTGGCGTTCGAAACGGCGCTGCGCGCCTACCTCAAGAGCAAGTACGCGGCGCTGATGGACAACATCGAGAAGACCAAGGACCTCTCGCCGGACGACGAGAAAGCGCTCGCCGCCGCCATCGAGGACTTCAAGAAGAACGGCGCGTATTGATCGCCACATCGTTCGTCTGAGCAAGGAACAGAGCCATGGCGGGATCGAAAGAGATCCGCAACAAGATCAAGAGCGTGCAGAGCACGCGCAAGATCACGAAGGCGATGGAGATGGTTTCCGCAGCCAAGATGAAACGAGCCCAGGACCGCATGCGCGCCTCGCGGCCGTACGTCATTCGCGCGCTGCAGATCGCCATGCATGTGGCAAAGGCGAACACCGAATACCGGCACCCGTTCCTGGTCAAGCGCGCGAGCGTGAAGAGAATCGGCGCCATCGTCATCACCACCGACAAGGGCCTGTGCGGCGGTCTCAACACCAACGTGCTGCGCGTTCTGTTGCAGGCGCACAAGGGGTGGCGCGCCAAGAATCTCGACGTCGACTATGTCGCGATCGGCGCCAAGGGACTGGGCTTCCTCAACCGGATGGGCGCGACTGTCGTGGCGAGCGCCGTGCAGCTCGGCGACCGTCCGCATCTGGACAAGCTGATCGGCCCGGTCAAGGCGCTGGTCGACAAGTACATAGCGGGCGAGATCGACGAGATGCACATCTTCGCCACGGTCTTCATCAACACGATGAAGCAGGAAGTGCGGCACTCCGTCATGCTGCCGATCCCCGACCGGTTCCTGACGCCGACCGGCGAGGAGCGCACGGCGCAGACGCAGCAAGGATCGTGGGATTACCTGTACGAGCCGGACGCGAAGGAGTTGCTCGACGGCGTGCTGCGGCGTTACATCGAGGCCCTGATCTTCCAGATGGTCAACGAAAACATGGCCTCCGAGCAGTCGGCGCGGATGGTGGCGATGAAGGCCGCCTCCGACAACGCGGGAACGATCATCGACGAATTACAACTCATCTACAACAAGTCACGCCAGGCGGCGATCACCAAGGAACTCGCCGAAATCGTAGGTGGCGCGGCGGCCGTATGAGCACGACACCCCAACACCACGATTCGGCGGTCACTGACTTTCAGGTTATGGGACCGCCAATTGTCGGCGGGGCGGCCGCAGCTTGATCGCCTGGCGGCAGAGCGCTCCAGGATTCCAGCGATAGACCTTTAGGAACGGACATGAACCAGGGAACCATCGTACAAACCATCGGCGCGGTCGTCGACGTCGAATTCGCGCGCAAAGAAATGCCCAGGATCTACGACGCGCTCAAGATGGACGAGATCGGGCTGACGCTCGAGGTGCAGCAACAGCTGGGCGACGGCATCGTGCGCACCATCGCGCTTGGATCCTCGGACGGACTGCGCCGCGGGATGAAGGTCGTCAACACCGGCGGGCCGATCATGGTCCCGGTGGGAACGAAGACGCTGGGCCGGATCATGGACGTGCTCGGCCGGCCGATCGACGAGCGCGGGCCGGTCGCCGCCGAAAAGACGATGTCGATCCACCGCAGCGCGCCGGCGTTCGAGGAGCTCTCGCCTTCGACCGAGCTGCTCGAGACGGGCATCAAGGTCATCGACCTCGTGTGCCCGTTCGCGAAGGGCGGCAAGGTGGGCCTGTTCGGCGGCGCCGGCGTGGGCAAGACCGTCACTATGATGGAGCTCATCAACAACATCGCGACCGCCCACTCGGGCCTGTCCGTGTTTGCGGGCGTCGGCGAGCGCACGCGCGAAGGCAACGACTTCTACCACGAGATGATCGAGTCCGGCGTCGTCGACAAGAACGACCTGTCGAAGTCCAAGGTATCGATGGTGTACGGCCAGATGAACGAACCGCCGGGCAACCGGCTGCGCGTCGCGCTGACCGGCCTCACGATCGCCGAGTCGTTCCGCGACGACGGCCGCGACGTGCTGCTGTTCATCGACAACATCTACCGCTTCACGCTGGCCGGCACCGAGGTGTCGGCGCTGCTCGGCCGGATGCCCTCGGCGGTGGGCTACCAGCCCACGCTGGCCGAGGAAATGGGCCGGCTGCAGGAGCGGATCACGTCGACCAAGACCGGCTCGATCACGTCGATCCAGGCGGTGTACGTGCCGGCCGACGACCTGACCGACCCGTCGCCGGCGACGACCTTCGGCCACCTCGACGCCACCGTCGTGCTGTCGCGCGACATCGCGTCGCTCGGTATCTACCCTGCCGTGGACCCGCTCGACTCGACCTCGCGCCAAGTCGACCCGCACGTGATCGGCGAGGAGCACTACAACACCACGCGGGCGGTCCAGTCGGTGCTGCAGCGCTACAAGGAACTGCGCGACATCATTGCGATTCTCGGTATGGACGAGCTCTCGCCGGAGGATAAGTTGGCCGTGGCGAGGGCGCGCAAGATCCAGCGCTTCCTCTCGCAACCGTTCAGCGTCGCCGAAGTGTTCACCGGCTCGCCGGGCAAGTACGTGTCGTTGAAGGACACGATCAAGGGCTTCCGCATGATCGTCGACGGCGAGTGCGACCAGCTGCCCGAGCAGGCGTTCTACATGGTCGGCGGCATCGAGGAAGTGTTCGAGAAAGCGAAGACGCTTCAGTAGTCGGGAGCGGAACGCACTTATTTTAAAATGATCAATCGGCGATAGCGCGCATCCGCCGCCAAAGGTCCGGTCACCATGCCCCATACGATCCAAGTCGATGTCGTCAGCGCCGAAGAGCTCATCTTCTCCGGGCAGGCGGAATTCGTCATCCTCCCCGGCATCATGGGCGAACTCGGCATCTACCCGCGCCACGCGCCGCTGCTCACGCAAATCAAGCCGGGTGCGCTGCGCATCAAGATGCCGGGCCAGGCGGAGGACGAACTGGTGTTCGTGCAGGGCGGGTTTCTCGAGGTGCAGCCGAACCAGGTGACCGTGCTCGCCGATACGGCGATCCGCGCGAAGGACCTGGACGAGGTCAAGGCGACCGAAGCCAAGAAGGCGGCGGAAGAAGCGATGCAGAACAAGTCCTCGAAGGAGGAGATCGCCACGGCCGAGGCCGAACTCGCGATCGCCGTGGCCCAGCTCGAGGCGATCCGGAAACTGCGCCACCGCGCCTGACCGCGCAGGCATCCCGGGGCGCGACGGACGCCACGGGCGACAGGGGTGGCAAGGGCGACAGGGGTGGCAAGGGCGACCCTTTGCCTTTGCTCGACGTCATCCCCGCGCGCCGCGCGCATGGCATAGTCTCGACCATGGCCGATTTTCACAACCATACCTACGATCAGATCGCCATTGGCGCCACGGAGACGGCGACGCGCGCAATCACGGCGACCGAGGTCGAGGCCCTTGCACTCGTCGCCGGCGAGGTGGATCCGTTCCACCTCGACGG
>JAAFGU010000310.1 GCA_010365205.1 Aromatoleum sp.
CCCGCACGCAGGCGGCCGGCTGGGAAGCTCGTCTTGCGCTGCGCTTCGCCCGCGAGCCCGCGCGCACGGTGCTGGCCGGGCGTCGTCATACGGGTCCGCTACGGGTGCAGAAGGCGCTGTATCCCGAGGGGCCGGACGTTTGCCAGGTGATCGTCGTCCATCCGCCGGGTGGGATAGTCGGCGGCGACCTGCTCGACATCGCCGTGACCGCCGATCCCGGCGCGCACGCGCAGCTGACCACGCCCGGGGCGGCGAAGTGGTACCGGTCGGGCGGCAGCGAGGCGCGGCAATGCACGCGGCTCAATGCCGGCGAAGGCGCCACGATCGAATGGCTGCCGCAGGAAACGCTGTTGTACGACGGCGCCCGCGCATCGATTTCGACGCGAATCGAACTCGCTGCCGGCGCGCGCTACATCGGCTGGGACGTCACGACGCTGGGTCGCACCGCCTCCGGCGAGCGCTTCGCGTCCGGCAAACTGCACCAGACGTTCGAGTTGGTGCGCGATGGTGCGTTGGCGTGGTGCGAGCGCACGGTGCTCGACGGGGGATCGCGCGCGCTCCGATCCGGTGCGATTCTCGGCGGTGCGCCCGTGTTTGGCACAATGATCGCGGCGGGCGGCATTGGCGACAACGGTTTGCTCGCGGCCTGCCGCGCGGTCGTTTGTGTGAGCGGAGAAGGCGCGGTGACGCGGCTGCCGAAAGTTATCGTCGCACGGTATCGCGGCGAATCGGCGGTCGCCGCGCGCACGTATTTTGCTTTGCTCTGGCGCGTGCTGCGTCCGGCGCTCGCCGGACGCGAGGCCGTGCCGCCGCGTATCTGGAGTACCTGATCGCCGTCCCTGCCGAAAGCGCCAACCGTGGAACTCACCCCGAGAGAAAAGGACAAGCTGCTCATTTTCACCGCGGCGCTGGTCGCCGAACGGCGAATGGCGCGCGGATTGAAGCTCAACTATCCGGAGGCGGTCGCCTATTTGTCCGCGGCCATCATGGAGGGCGCCCGTGACGGCCGCGCGGTCGCCGACCTGATGAGCTTCGGCACGACGCTGCTTTCGCGCGAACAGGTGATGGAGGGCGTGCCCGAGATGATCCCCGACATCCAGGTCGAAGCGACGTTCCCCGACGGCACCAAGCTGGTCACGGTTCACCATCCGATCCCATGATCCCCGGCGAAATCGTCCCGAGGGCCGGCGAGATCGAACTCAATGCCGGGCGCGCGACGACGACCATCGAGGTCGCCAATACCGGCGACCGGCCCATCCAGATCGGCTCGCACTATCACTTCGCGGAGACCAACGGCGCGCTCGCGTTCGATCGCGCCGCCGCGCGCGGCTTTCGCCTTAATATTGCGGCCGGCACCGCGGTGCGATTCGAGCCCGGGCAAAAGCGCACCGTCGAGCTGGTCGCGCTCGCCGGCGCACGAGTGGTCTACGGCTTCGCCGGAGCGGTAATGGGGCCGCTCGACGCAAAGGCGAGTGCAAAGACGACGCCGCGGGCGAAGAAGCCCGCCGCGGTCCGCAAGAATACCGGGGGCCGCCGATGAAGATCGGCCGGCGCGCGTACGCCGAGATGTTCGGGCCGACGGTCGGCGACAAAGTGCGACTCGCCGACACCGATCTCATCGTCGAAGTCGAGCGTGATTTCACCGTCTACGGCGAGGAAGTGAAATTCGGCGGCGGCAAGGTGATTCGCGACGGCATGGGCCAGAGCCAGCGAGTGGCCAAGGACTGCGCCGACACCGTCATCACCAACGCGCTGGTGATCGACTGGTGGGGCATCGTCAAGGGCGACATTGCGATCAAGGACGGGAAGATCGCGAAGGTCGGCAAGGCCGGCAATCCCGACATTCAGCCCCGGGTGGACATCGTCATCGGCGCCGGCACCGAGATTATCGCCGGCGAGGGAATGATCGTCACCGCCGGCGGCGTCGACTCGCACATCCACTTCATCTGCCCGCAGCAAATCGACGAGGCGCTGATGTCGGGCGTCACGACGATGATCGGCGGCGGTACCGGCCCCGCGACCGGCACGCTTGCCACGACCTGCACGCCCGGGCCGTGGCACATCCACCGGATGCTCGAGGCGGCCGAAGCGTTCCCGATGAACCTCGGCTTTCTCGGCAAGGGCAACGCGAGCCTGCTGCCGCCGCTCATCGAGCAGGTCGAGGCCGGCGCCATCGGCTTGAAGTTGCACGAGGACTGGGGCACGACGCCTGCGGCAATCGACGCGGCGCTGCGAACCGCCGACAAAATGGACGTCCAGGTCGCCATCCACACCGACACGTTGAACGAATCCGGATTCGTCGAAACGACGCTCGCCGCGATCGGCGGCCGCACCATCCACACCTACCATACCGAGGGCGCCGGCGGCGGCCATGCGCCGGACATCATCAGGGCCTGCGCCGAACCGAATGTGCTGCCGTCGTCGACCAATCCGACGCGGCCTTACACCGTCAACACCATCGACGAGCACCTCGACATGCTGATGGTCTGCCATCACCTCGACCCGGCGATCGCCGAGGATATCGCGTTCGCGGAGTCGCGGATCCGGCGCGAGACGATCGCCGCCGAGGACATCCTGCACGATCTCGGCGCGTTTTCGATGCTGTCGTCGGATTCGCAGGCGATGGGCCGCGTCGGCGAAGTGATCATCCGCACCTGGCAGACCGCGCACAAGATGAAAGTGCAGCGCGGCGCCCTGCCGCAGGATCCTTCGGGCAACGACAATTTTCGCGTCAAGCGCTACGTCGCGAAATACACGATCAATCCGGCGGTCGCGCACGGCGTCGGCCACGTCGTCGGCTCGATCGAGCCTGGGAAGCTCGCCGACCTCGTGCTGTGGAAGCCGGCCTTCTTCGGCGTGAAGCCATCGCTGATCCTGAAGGGCGGCATGATCGCGGCGGCGGCGATGGGCGACCCGAACGCGTCGATCCCGACGCCGCAACCGGTGCACTACCGCCCGATGTTCGGCGCGTTCGGCAAGGCGCTGGCGACCTCGGTGACCTTCGTGTCGAAAGCGGCGATGAAGAATCCGGCGGTCGCGCGGCTCAATCTGGACAAGCCGCTGGTCGCCGTGAAGAACACGCGCAAGATCGGCAAGCGCGACATGAAACTCAACGACGCGATGCCGAGGATCGACGTCGACCCCGAAACCTACGTCGTCCGCGCCGACGGCGAGCTGCTCACCTGCGAACCGGCGCAGGTGCTGCCGATGGCGCAGCGCTACTTCCTGTTCTGACGCCGATGCTGGTCGTTCAGGCAAGACTCGCGGCGCCGGCGGCGCACGATGCCGACCTCGTGCTGCCGTTCGAGCTGCGGCAGAAAAGCCGGCTGCGGACCGCGCTCGCCTCGGGCGAGGAAATCGGCCTCTTCCTCGCGCGCGGGACCGTGCTGCGCGGCGGCGATTTGCTGCAGGCCGACGACGGCCGCGTCGTGCGCGTCGTCGCCGCCGACGAGGACCTCATCGAGGTCCATTGCGCCGATGCCGACGCGATGGCGCGCGCAGCCTACCACCTCGGCAACCGTCACACGCCGGTGCAGGTGGGCCCGGGCTGGCTGCGGCTGGGCGCCGACGACGTG
>JAAFGU010000311.1 GCA_010365205.1 Aromatoleum sp.
CGGCGATCCGAGTACGGGCGAGGCGGTGTACTCGCGCTGCCTCGCCTGCCACGCGCTGGCCTACAACCGCACCGGCCCGAAGCACTGCGGCTTGTTCGGTCGCCGCGCGGGAACCGTTCCTGGGTTCGACTATTCGGCTGCGATGAAGCGCTCGCGCATCGTCTGGAACGAGAAATCCCTCGATCGCTTTCTCGCCAACCCGACGAAGGTGGTCGCGGGCACGGCAATGGGTTATGCGGGCGTCACCGACGGTACAGAGCGGGCTGATCTCATCGCGTATCTCCGGCGGGCCAACGAGTCGCCAGCCTGCGGCAGGTAGAGCCGCGGGCTTCTGGCCGATCCGCCGTCGTATGCGCGCGCCGGCTCATCGTTCGTGGGGAAGCGCGTCACGATCTTAACGCCGAAGAGGGGTGTCGTTGCGCAGGCAATCCTCCGCATTACAATGGCTGCGCGCGCGCGTCGGGTTCCCGTCGCCTGCTGCGCCTCATGCCAGGGAGAGCGACAATGGCGGCAATCGACCCGGTGCCAGAATTGAAGGCGGAGATCGCGCGGCTGATACGGGAACTTGAGCAGGCGGAATCCTACGAGCTGAGGCTGCGGGCGCTGATCATGGCCGTCAAGGAGCAGCTCGCGGCCGGAAATGCGGAACGAGCCCTGTCGATGCTCAATGCGGCGCTGAACGACTTCGACAGCGCGACCGACGTTGTCGTGCCGTCGAAGGGGTCGTGATGCCCTTGCAGCGGCGGCGCCGCGCGCGACGGCCATGACGCGGCGCGAAAGCGACGAGCGCCGGTAGCAGCGTTCACGTCCCGGCGGCATCTCCGATCATTCGCCGGGCCGCTTGCCGTGCTTGTTCCGCACGGCGCTGCGTTTAACCGCGGGCAATTCTTGCGTCCCCTTCTTCACGCCGAAGCGCTCGTCGGTGAGCCGTTCTACGAGTACGCGCTCACCGATCTTGAACAGCACCAGAAACAGGACGCTGAGATAGGCCGATCCGACGAGGTCGGCGAGCTGCTCCAGCGCGCCGTCCTCGATCACCATCAGTCCGTACTGGAGGAACAGGTCGATGTTGGCCTTCAGCAGCACGAACAGGTTCACCGACGTGAAGCCGAAGAGCAGGAAGCATGCGCCCATCAGCAGGAAGTTCAGCAACGGGTGACTGAACAGGAAATCGAGCCAGGGCTTGGGGATGAATTTCATTGGCGCGGCGTCGATCGTGAACTCGCATACATGCTATCGGGATGGCAGGGCCGCGTCGAGAACGTCCTGTGCGTCGCCCGCGTCGAGCGATGCGAACCCCACCTATCGCCGAGATCCGTCAGCGTGCGCGCCGAAGGCTGCCGCGTCCGGTGCTCGATTGTCGCGGATAGTCGGACGTCGTTTCAGGCTCGTTGCGTGGGTCGACCCCTCGGTCTGGCCTGCGCCTGGCCCTGCAGCCGCCACGATTGCGCCTCTCGAGTGCATTTAGCGCCCACAGGCCCTAGAATCGACGGCGGCAGCGTGGACGGGGCACCGCGTCCAACCCCTGGCCCGCGAGCCCGCAGGAAGCGTCGGCGGGCAAAGCGAGCCCCTGATTGGGGTTCCACGTCAAACGCCAGGGGAGGAAACGATGAAATTCGCCGTGTCTGCCGTTGCAATGGCCGTGATGTCGCTGCTGCTGGGATTCCTGATTCACGCGACGCTGCTCGCACCGGACTACGCCAAGCTGGCGGGCATGTTCCGGCCGCCGGCCGAGCAGGGCAGCTTTTTCGGCTACATGCTGATCGCGCATCTTCTGATCGGGATCGGATTCACGTGGATCTATCTGCAGGGACGCGAGGACAAGGCGTTCCTGGCGCAGGGCATTCGCTTCGGGTTGGCCGTCGCCGTGCTGGCGACGATCCCGACCTATCTCATCTATTACGCCGTGCAGCCATACCCCGCCAAGGTCGTCGTGAAGCAGATCGTCTTCGACACCATCGGCGTGGTGCTGATGGGCATCGTCTGCGCGTGGATCAACCGGGTCCGCGTATCCGCGGCAGCCGCGGCGTAAGTTCGGCGCCGGGACGCGGCATCGCCGGCGTCCCGGCCGTCGGGCGTTTGCCGCACCGCGACGATTCCCGATGCCGAGTTCGAACGCGCGCTCGACAACCCGGTGTCGTGGTGCCTCACGAGCGGACACACGCAGCTGGCCGCCGTTTATGGCTTCACGGTGTCGATGGTGACGCTGCCGCTGTAGAGCGGCGTGCCCTCGTAGACGGTGATCACGAACGATCCCTTGACCGCGCGCCGCGCTCCGGACTGCTGCAAGTCCACCGCCGGTGACGTCGCGCCCGGCGCAATCGCCAGCGTCTTTGCCGCCGCCGCTTCGAGCCGGAGCTTGTCGAGCGGCGTGCCCACGTCCAGCGTCGTAGCGCCGACGGGAATCGTCAGGTTGAGCAGCGCATTGCCCTTGTTCTTGAACGTCACGCGCAGGTTGCGGCCGTCGCCGGAGGCGACCGCGACCGCCAGTTCGACCTGTCCTTTCCGGTAGGCATCGGCAAGCGTCGTCGGCCCCGGGGCCACGGCGGGCTTGCTCACCGCCGCCGCCTGGACTGCCGGCGCTTTGACGCCGCTGTCAATCAGCAGCATTTCGAACTGCGAGATGATTTTGCCGGATTCCTCCCTGGTGGCGGCCTTCTGCTTGACGAGCCCGAACGGGACGTTCTCGTTCAACCAGATCTCGCCGGTCTCGATCTGCGCCGGATTGCCCGGATGCTTCTGCGTGTATCGGTACCGGTCACTCACCTTGCCACCGATGTTTTCGGCGCCGACAAACTGCGCCGACGCGCCATAGTCCGGCATCGTCTTCCGCGTGTTGTCGAGCACGTCCGGCGGCATGTCATACGGGGGCGAACCCGGCTGGCGCGAGCTCATTGCCACCAGAGCCTTGCCGAAGCCGAGCGCGTCCTTTTCGAGCGAATACCCCGCCTTCAGCACGTAGTCGGTGTACGCGGGCGTCAACTTGCCCTGCAACATGTATTCGATCAGGATTTCGACCCGTTGCTGTCCGGCCTCGTCGGCGAGCCGTGTGCTGAGGTAACCCATGTCGGCCTGACCTTCGACTTTCATCGTGTACTGCGCCCACGTCCCGGGCTTGGTGGCGCCGAAATACGCCTTCCTGTAGCCGGCGGCGTCTGCGGCGGATACCACGCCCGCCGATACCATCCACACGAATATCGCGAGCGCCACCTTTGCCATCGTTCCCTCTCGAAGTCGACGTTGTGTTGCGATGGCCGTGAGGATATCAAGTTGCCGCGGACTGCAGTGGATTCACCGCATAGCGGTCGACGCCGGTCGCGATGCCGAGTCGCCGGCCGTCATGTACGTGGATCGGGCGGCCGGGGGCGTTTGCGCCGCCGGCACGGTGCCGGTGTAGCGCGTGTTCAGCAACCGCACCGACGCCAATCACCGCTATACGACGGACCGCAACGTGCGCAATCAGATGCTCGCAGCAGGCTGGCTCGCGGAAGGCGACGGCCCGGATCTCGTCGTGATGCGCGCGCCGCTGCAGGTCCGGTCCCGGTGCCGCGGCGGTCGGAGCGGCGTCGG
>JAAFGU010000312.1 GCA_010365205.1 Aromatoleum sp.
CACCGCTGAGGGCCCTCGCGCGATCGAGGCCCCGCGGCGAGTCTCGATCGCGCGCCGCGACCCACGCAATCATGGTCGCGCCGGCATTGCGTTCCGGCGCGAAAAGTGTTTCATTGCAAAGGGGCGTGCGGACGCTGATTCGCCACTACGAGGAGGTTGGAATGAACAACTGGAGGGGCATCAGCATCGCGGCCGGCATCGTGATCGCGGCGTCGATCGCCGTGGCCGGCAATGCGAGCGCGCAAGCGCCGATCGTCGTCAAATTCAGCCACGTCGTCGCCGTCGATACGCCGAAGGGGAAGGGCGCCGAAGCGTTCAAGAAATTCGCCGAGCAGCGGACCAACGGCCGCGTCAAGGTCGAGGTCTATCCGAACAGCCAGCTGTTCAAGGACGGCGAGGAAATGGAGGCGCTGCAACTGGGGTCGGTGCAGATGCTGGCGCCGTCGCTCGCCAAGTTCGGGCCGCTGGGCGTGCGCGAATTCGAGGTGTTCGATCTGCCGTTCATGTTCGACAACTACGCGGAACTGCACACGGTGACCGATGGCGAGGTCGGCAAGAGCCTGTTCAGAAAGCTCGAAAGCAAGGGCATCGTGGGCCTCGCCTACTGGGACAACGGCTTCAAGGTGATGAGCGCCAACAAACCGCTGCGCACGCCCGAGGACATGAAGGGCCTGAAGATGCGCATCCAGTCGTCGAAGGTTCTGACCGACGAAATGCGGGCGCTGGGCGCGATACCGCAGGTGATGGCGTTCTCCGAGGTGTATCAGGCAATGCAGACGGGGGTGGTCGACGGCTCCGAAAACACGCCGTCCAACATGTTCACCCAAAAGCATCACGAGGTGCAGAAATACATCACCCTTTCCGATCACGGATACATCGGCTACGCGGTGATCGTCAACAAGAAATTCTGGGATGGGCTGCCGGCCGATGTCCGCACGATGCTCGAATCCGCGATGAAGGATGCGACGAAGGGCGCCAACGAATTCGCGAAGAAGGACAATGACGACGCGATGGAGGCGATCAGGAAATCGGGCAAGAGCGAAATCATCACCCTCACCGCGGCGCAGAAGTCGGCGTGGAAGAAGGCGCTCGTCCCGGTGCACAAGGAAAACGAATCGCGCGTCGGCAAGGACACCATCGAGGCCGTGTACAAGACGACCGGCTTCAAGCCTTAGTCGACCCCCGAGTTCGCGCCTTAGTTCGCACCTCAGTTCACACCTCAGTTCACACCTCAGTTCACACCTCACGCCGCGGCCAAGTCACCGGCACGTATCCCGGGGCAGCTCGCCCGGTCTCGGGGAGTCGACGTCATGCTGAGTACGTCGGATCAGTACCAGGACATACGCGACGCGATTCGCGATCTCTGCGCGCAGTTTCCCGGTGAATATTTCCGCAGGATCGACGCGGAGCGCGGCTACCCGGAGGCCTTCGTCGATGCGCTGACCAAGGCCGGCTGGATGGCGGCGCTGATACCGCAGGAGTACGGCGGTTCCGGCCTCGGGCTCACCGAGGCGTCGGTGATCATGGAGGAGATCAACCGTGCCGGCGGCAACTCGGGCGCCTGCCACGGCCAGATGTACAACATGGGCACGGTGCTGCGGCACGGCTCGGAGGCCCAGAAGCGCCTGTATCTGCCCAGAATCGCGAACGGCGAGCTGCGCCTGCAGTCGATGGCGGTGACCGAGCCGACGACCGGTTCCGACACCACAAAGCTTCGCACGACGGCGGTGAAGAAGGGCGATCGCTACGTGGTCAACGGGCAGAAGGTGTGGATCTCGCGCGTCCAGCACTCGGACCTGATGGTGCTGCTCGCGCGCACGACACCGATCGACAAGGTCGCCAGGCGATCGGAGGGGATGACGATTTTCCTGGTCGACCTGCGCGACGCGATCGGCCACGGGATGACGGTGCGGCCGATTCCCAACATGGTCAATCACGAGACGAACGAACTCTTCTTCGACAACCTCGAGATTCCCGCCGAGAACATGATCGGCGTCGAAGGCAAGGGCTTCAAGTACATCCTCGACGGGCTCAACGCCGAGCGCACGCTGATCGCGGCCGAGTGCATCGGCGACGGCTACTGGTTCATCGACAAGGTGGTGGCGTACGCGAAGGAACGCATCGTGTTCGACCGGCCGATCGGGCAGAATCAGGGCGTCCAGTTTCCGATCGCCAAGGCCTACATCGCGGTCGAGGCGGCGAACCTGATGCGCTACAAGGCCTGCGCGCTGTTCGACGCGCACAAGCCCTGCGGCGCCGAGGCCAACATGGCGAAGCTGCTGGCCGCTGACGCGTCGTGGGAGGCCGGCAACGCGTGCCTGCAGTTCCACGGCGGCTTCGGCTTCGCCAACGAGTACGACATCGAGCGCAAGTTCCGCGAGACGCGCCTGTATCAGGTGGCGCCGATCTCGACCAACCTGATTCTTTCCTACGTCGCCGAGCACGTGCTCGGGCTGCCCCGTTCGTTCTGAGACGGCCGTTTCGAGAATCCGCGATGCGCCCCCTCGACGGCATTACCGTGATCACGCTGGAGCATGCGATCGCGGCGCCGTTCTGCACGCGGCAGTTGGCCGACCTCGGCGCGCGCGTGATCAAGATCGAGCGGCCCGGCGTGGGCGATTTCGCCCGCGGCTACGACGAGCGCGTGCGCGGACTGGCTTCGCACTTCGTCTGGACCAACCGCTCGAAGGAAAGCCTGACGCTCGACGTCAAGCATCCCGATGCGGCGAAAATTCTCGAGGGCCTCGTGCAACGGGCCGACGTTCTGGTGCAGAATCTGGCGCCGGGCGCCTCGGCGCGGCTCGGCCTGTCCTACGGCGCGCTGCGCGAACGCAACCCGCGCCTCATCGTCTGCGACATCTCGGGCTACGGCGAGGACGGCCCCTATCGCGACAAGAAGGCCTACGACCTCCTGATCCAGAGTGAATCGGGATTCGTGTCGATCACCGGATCGCCCGACGCGCCGGCCAAGGCGGGTTGCTCGATCGCCGACATCGCGGCGGGCATGTACGCGTACAGCAACATCCTGGCGGCGATCATCGAGCGCGGCAAGACCGGCAAGGGCTGCGCCATCGACGTGTCGATGCTGGAAAGCATGGTCGAGTGGATGAGCTATCCGCTGTACTACGCGTTCGACGACGCGGCACCGCCGCCGCGGGCCGGGGCCGCGCACGCGACCATCTATCCCTACGGCCCGTTCGACGCCGGTGACGGCAAGACCGTCATGCTCGGGCTGCAGAACGAGCGCGAGTGGAAGGCGTTCTGCGACCAAGTGCTGATGCAGCCGGCGCTGGCTACCGAGGAACGCTTTTCGTCGAACTCGCGCCGCACCGGTGCGCGCGAGGATCTGAAGGCGATCATCGTAGCGGCGTTCGCGTCGCTCACGTCGGCGCAGGTGATCGAACGCCTCGACGCCGCCGGGGTCGCCAACGCGCGAATGAACGACATGCGCGAAGTGTGGGCGCATCCGCAGCTCGCCGCCCGGCAGCGCTGGGTCGACGTCGGCACGCCGGCGGGCAGGGTTCCCGCGCTGCTGCCGCCCGGCGTTCCCCC
>JAAFGU010000007.1 GCA_010365205.1 Aromatoleum sp.
CCGCCTTCGGGCGCGCCCTCGCAATCTCGCCACGGTATACGCCCGCGCTCTCCAACTGGTGCGACTCGCTCATCGCGCGCGGCGAGTTCGCCGCGGCGCGCGACCTCGCCGGCCGCTACGCCGACGCGGCGCCGGATGATGTCGGCGCCTGGTTCAAATACGGGTACGCGCTGACGCTCACCGGCGAACTCGAACCGGCGCGTGCCGCGCTGCTGCGCGTCGCCGCGCGCGAACCCGGATTCCCGCTCGTCCAGCACAATCTGGGCACCATCGCGCTATGGCAGAACCGGCTCGACGATGCCGACGCGCATTTCCGCGCCGAACTCGACCGCGACGCGCGCCACGCCGACGCGCGTTTCGGTCTTGCGTCGTCGCTGCTGAAAAGGCGCCGCTGCGAGGAAGGCTGGCGAGAGTTCGAGGCGCGGACGGAAACCGGCGCGGGCGCAACGTCACGCCTGCCGTTGAAGATTCGCGCATGGGACGGCAAGGCCCTCGACGGTACGCTGCTCGTCCTCGCCGAGGAGGGCCTGGGCGACGTGCTCCAGTTCGCGCGTTTCCTGGCGGACGCAAAGGCGCTCGCGAATCGCGTCGTGCTCTACTGCGGCGGCTACTGGTCTCCGTTGAAGCGATTGTTGGCGTCCGCGCCCGGCGTCGATGCCATCGTGGATCGCCAATCCGGCTCGCTCCCCATCGCCGCGCACTCGCGGATCATGAGCCTGCCGCAGGTGCTCGGGCTGGGGGCGCAGGCGTTCATCCCGCGCGCGCCGTACCTTACGCCGCCGGCGGACGAATTGCGACGTTGGGCCGAGAGGCTGCGCCCCTGCACCGGGCTGCGCGTCGGCTTGTGCTGGGGCGGCAACCCGCGTGTAGCGCTTCCCCATGCGGCACGCATCGACGAGCGCCGTTCGATCGGCCTGTCGCGCCTGGCGCCGCTCGGCGAGATTCCCGGGGTGCATTTCGTCAGTCTGCAGAAGGGCGGCGGCGCCGACGTTGCCGACGTCTCAGCGCTGCGGCTCATCGACTGGAGCGATGAACTCGTCGACTATGCCGACACGGCGGCATTGATGGCGAACCTCGACCTCATCATCACGGTGGATACGTCGATCGTGCATTGCGCCGGAGCGATCGGGCGTCCGGTCTGGATGCTCGACCGCTTCGACAACTGCTGGCGCTGGGGCACGGACTCCACGAATCCAGGGTGGTATCCGACGCTGCGCGTCTTCCGTCAGCCGGACGCCGGCGACTGGGCGCATGTCGTCGACGCGGTCCGCGCGCGGCTGGCGCAGTTCGCGTCCGATGCGAAGGCCGCCGGCAGCAGCGCGCCCACGCGCGACTGAACCGCCCGATGTCGGCAGCGCCGCCCGAACGCCTCACGTCACTCCCGGTCGTGCTGCGTCCGTTCGCGCTGGACGACGCCGTCGATGTGCTGCGCTTCTGCGGTGACCTCGACCTCGCGCAAATGACCGGACTGATTCCGCATCCATACCTGCCGGGCATGGCCGAGACATGGATCGCCTCCCACGCGCGGAGCCGCGGCGACGGCACCGCTTACGCCTGGGCGATCACGCTGGCGGAATCCGGCGCACTCGTCGGGTCGATCGAGCTGCGTCCGTCACCGGAAGAAATCGATTCGATCGGGTACTGGACCGGCCCCCCGTACTGGGGCCGCGGCTACATGACGGCAGCGGCGCGCGCCGTCGTCGCCATTGCGTTCGCGCAACTCGATTGCGAGGAGCTGCACGCGACCCACCTCGTGCGCAATCCGGCGTCCGGCCGGGTGATGCAGAATTGCGGGATGCGGCTGCTGCGCCGGGAGAGCCGCCCTCACCGCGGCGTCCTCGAGGAGTTCGTCGTCTGGGGCATCACGCGCGCGGCCTGGGAGAAAACGGTGGATTCGATCGGCGGGCAGCCGGTGCTCGACTGAAGCGGCGCGGCCCGCGTCCGACCCATACCGCGTCAGGCGAGGTCGGCGACGAGCGCGGCGCGCGTTTCGGGTCCGACCGCGGCGATGGCCGCGCGGTAATTCGGATGGTCGACGCCCATGCCGAGGGTGACGCCATATTGAAGCGCTGCGATCATTTCCTTGGTCAGCTCGAAGCGCAGGAAATGCACCGAGGACGTCTTCTCGTCGTTCTCGCGCTCGAGGTCCTCGTCGGCGATCGCGTAGACCTTCGGGCACCCCTCGACCTGCACGTACGTGCGAGCCTCGACGCCCTTCAACTTCGCCAGCGCCGCGCGGCGCTCCGCCTCGTCCTCGTATTCGATCAGCATCGTCGCCTTGAGATTGGAGCCGTCCGGCACGAGCGGGTTGTAGGCATCCAGCTCGTCGCGGATGCCGGCCTCCTCGAAGGTCTTCTCGATGCGCAGCATTTCCTGGATCTGGTAGCGGATCGTCAGTTCGTCCTCGAACAGCAGCGTCACGTGATCGCCAAGATGCGCGGACCGGTGTTTCTTGTGTGCGAGCACCTTCGCGCGGAATTCCTTGCGCGCCTTCGCGTAGGTTTCCAGCGTCATCAGGCTGTCGAGCGTGATCCGTGGGATCATCGGCTTCCTGGTCTCGTTCGTCATTGCATGGGGCCTCAGTCGATTCCGTAGGCGATCCGCACCAGCGTCAGCGGATGCTGCTTTTTCGCATGATGCGGCTCGCCGGACTGGTCGATACCCTCCAGAATCCGGCGGCCGGCGATCGGGCAATCCGAGCTGATGTAATCGGGATCCGTCTGCGCCATCTGCCGAAACACCGGCTTGCCGATCTTCATCGACGCCGCGAAAAACTCGGACTTCACGCCGTAAGTGCCGTCGTGCCCGGCGCAGCGCTCGACCGTGCTCACCGTCGTGCCGGGCACCCACTCGAGCACCTCGCGCGTCTTCTGTCCGACATTCTGCACGCGCGAGTGGCAAGGAACGTGGTAACTGACCTTGCCGAGTGGCTGCTTGAAATCCTTTTTCAGCAGCCCGTCCTTGTCGCGGAGCACCAGAAACTCGAACGGATCGAACATGGCCGCCGCGACCGATTGCACGTCGGCGTCTTCCGGAAACAGCAGCGGCAGCTCCTGCTTGAACATCAACGTGCACGACGGCACCGACGTGAGGATGGCGTAGCCGTCCTTCGCCAGTGCGGCCAGCGCCGGGACATTCACGTTCTTCAGCTTTTCGACGGATTCGAAGTCGCCGAGTTCGAGTTTGGGCATCCCGCAGCAGGCTTCCTTCTCGACCAACCGGTACGGAATCTCGTTGTGTTCCAGAATGCTGACGAGGTCGTGCCCAATCCCCGGCTCGTTATAGTTGACGTAACAGGTCGAAAATATTGCCACCTTTCCCGGCGTCCGCTGGCCCCGGCGCACCGGCCAGGCGATCGACCGCTTCGCGTTCTCGCGGAAGCGCTTGCCGTCGTAGGGCGGCAGCGTCGGCTCGGCCGCCACGCCCAGCAGCCTGTCCATCGCCCTGCGCGCGATGGGGATCGTGTTGACCCTGTTGACCGCCTGCACGACGACGGGAATCGTCGCCAGCTTGCCCAGCGCGTCGGTGCTTGTCAGCACCCGGTCGCGAAAGCGGGCGCCGTGCTTGCGGAAGCGGACGGCCTTGCCACGGAGCATCAGGTGCGGAAAGTCGACGTTCCACGGGTGCGGCGGCGTGTACGGACACTTCGTCATGTAGCACACGTCGCACAGGTAACATTGGTCGACCACCTTTCCGTAGTCGGCCTTGGCCACACCGTCGACTTCCATCGTCTTGCTGGTGTCCACGAGGTCGAACAGCGTGGGGAACGCGTGACACAGATTCACGCAGCGCCGGCACCCGTGACAAATGCCGAAAATGCGCTCCATTTCCCGGTCGAGCGATTCGGCGTCGAAGAACTCCGGATTGCGCCAGTCCACCGGATGGCGAGTCGGAGGTTCGAGATTGCCTTCGCGATTGGACATTGGGCACGGCCGGTCGGTGAATACGCGCGAACGCTCACGAAAGGATGCGTTACCCGCCCCCTAGTCAACGCGAGCGCACGCGCGACGAGTCGGAGCGGGCGCCCTGAAGGCGTCCGTCCAAGGACGAATTGCGCATCGCGCGTTTCGCGATGCTCGATTCGCGGCAAAAAGCTCAGTCAGTCAACGCGTCGAGCGCTTTCTGGAACCGGTTGGCGTGCGACCGCTCGGCCTTGGCCAGCGTTTCGAACCAATCGGCGATTTCGTCGAACTGCTCGTCGCGCGCCGACTTCGCCATTCCCGGATACATGTCCGTGTACTCGTGCGTCTCACCGGCAACGGCGGCCTTCAGATTCTGGCGGCTCGAACCGATCGGCAGATCGGTCGCCGGGTCACCGACCTGCGCGAGGTAATCGAGATGGCCGTGCGCGTGGCCGGTTTCGCCTTCCGCCGTCGAGCGGAACAGCGCGGCGACGTCGTTCTGACCTTCGACGTCCGCCTTGCTTGCGAAATACAGATAACGGCGGTTGGCCTGAGATTCGCCGGCGAAAGCCGCCTTCAGGTTATCGTGCGTCTTCGTGCCTTTGAGACTTTTCATTGCTATCTCCTTGAGTGTAGAGCGCTCTCTTGACCGTCTCCGGGCCAGCGGAGGCGGGAAATCGACCGGAGGCATTGATAGCGTAGCGGACGATAGGCGAATTCTGCGCGCTGCCGCGACGATGCGTCCAATTGAATGTTCGTATCCCGCCGATAGCTTCCGCCAATCGGACGGCGATTTCCGATTCCCGCCTTGAAAACATGGGGATCCGCCCCCATCGAATCAAGATGCGGCTTTTCGCCGCGACCGCCCGCGTTTCGCCGGCGACCCCTTCCACGTTCAGGAATTTGCGATGCAGCTCGATGGCCCCGCGCTCGACCAGATCTTCCGCACCGCCCGCACCCACAACGCATTCTCCGGTCCCGTCACCGACGACGACCTCCGCGCGATCTATGACCTGATGAAATGGGGACCGACCTCCGCCAACAGTTGTCCGGGACGCTTCGTCTTCGTCCGGTCGCGCGAGACCAGGGAAAAGCTGCGGCCCGCACTTTCGGCGGGCAATCTCGAGAAAACCATGGCGGCGCCGGTCGTGGTGATCGTCGCCCACGACCTCGAGTTCTACGAAAAGCTGCCGATGCTGTTTCCGCAAACGGACGCGCGGAGCTGGTTCGCCGGCAAGTCCGAGGAACACATCCGGACCAACGCCCTTCGCGGCGGGACGCTGCAGGGAGCCTACTTCATCATCGCCGCCCGCGCACTGGGATGGGATTGCGGGCCGATGGGCGGGTTCGACAACGCAAAGGTCGACGCCGCTTTTTTCCCGGACGGCAAGTGGAAGTCGAACTTCCTGATCAACCTGGGTCGTGGCGACCCGGCGAAAGTTTTCCCGCGCAACCCGCGCCCCGCGTTCGACGAGGGGTGCCGGATCGCCTGACCCGCCGAATGTCGCAATCCGCAGGAACGGCGAGGCTGGCGACTCGGCATTGACTGATCCCGCGAATGGCGCGCTGTCATTCAATCTGGATAGCAGTTCTCGCGCAAACGCGATCACTCGGTTGAACTCTTGAACAATCGCTCTCCTGCCTCCGTTCGCAGGTTGGAAGGAGAACGTGGACAAGCAACGAAACCGCAAGTTCGCTGCGGGTGGCCGGGGAGCATCGTTATCAGTCGTTGGGCTTGATGTCTGCGGCTTTGGCCACCGCGCTCCAACGCGCGAGGTCTGCGGCAAGGACTTTCGCGAATTCCTCACCGCTGCTGCCTACGGGACTTACCTGTATCGACGTCATGCGTTTGGCAATCTCCGGCAACCCGGCGATGCGGATCATTTCCGCTTCGAGCTTTTTCACGATGGGTTGCGGCGTGCCCGTCGGCGCAAAAAGCCCGACCCAAAACTGTACCTCCAGCTCCGGCAAGCCGACTTCGGCCATGGTTGGCACATCGGGCAATGAAGGCAGTCGAAGCGGCGAGGTCACTGCCAGCGCGCGCAGTCTGCCGCCCGCTACCGGCTCGTGGGCGGGTCCAGTGTCGGCCAAAGCCAGCAGCAGATCGCCGGCGATGAGCGCGGTGATGACTTCGCTGGTGCTCTTGTACTGAATGAATTGGGCCTTTGTGTCGGTCTTGATCTTGAACAATTCTGTCGCGAACTGGAAAGCAGGCCCCGAGCCGCCGTAGTTGGCCTTATCCGGGTTGGCCTTCATATAGGCGACGAGTTCCCGGACCGTCCGGTAGGGCTGGGAAGCATTGACGACAAGAATCAGCGGGAACGTCGCGAGCATGCTGATGGGCGTCAAGTCGTGTTGCGCCGAGTAGGGGAGTTTGGTGTACAGGATCTGGGTGAACACCATGTTGCCGATTGGCGCCATCAGCAGGGTGTAGCCGTCGGGCGGCGCCTTGGTCACGAACGCGGTGCCGATGATGCCCCCCGCGCCCGGCTTGTTCTCGACGACGACCCGCTGGCCCAGGCTTTCCGTCATTTTTTGGGCCGCCAGCCGTGCGAGGGTGTCGATGCCGCCACCGGCGGATTGGCCGACAATGATGCGCAGAGGCTTGTTCGGGTAGGTCTGCGCCTGCGCGGCAAACGCGAAACACGCGATCATTGCCAGAACGGCCCGCCGGAAACTCGCTATTCGTTTCATCGCTTGCCCCTGTGGTTTGTTGCTGCCGGGCGGGCGCCGGCAACCGCTACGCGCCCCTGCCGGGCATGCCCGGCGCTAGCCCCATCCCGTTGCCACGCCGCAACAACCGATGCTCTCGCTTGACAAGCAAGCGATGATGTCTGAAAGTGAACATGTTCGCTTATGTTCTCACACAACGGCGCTGCATGCCAACGCTGCACGGCGCGAAACCTATCAGCGAGGAGTCCATGGCGGCCGGCAAAAAAGCGGCATTGGTGACGGGCGGCTCGAGCGGCATCGGCAAGAGCGCGGTGCTCGCGCTCGCGCGGGCTGGTTACGACGTCGCGATCAACTACAGTTCCAGTGAAGCGGCCGCGCGCAAAACCGCTGCCGAGGCGGAAACGCTCGGCGCTAGAACGCTGCTGTTGAAGTGCGATGTGAGCGACGAGACCGGTGTGCGCGCGATGATGAATTCCATCGAGGAGACCTTCGGTCGCTTGGACGTGCTGATCAACAACGCCGGCACGACAGCGCCGTGGAAACCCAAGGATCTGGAAAGCTTGTCGTTGGATGATTGGGACCGGGTGTTCAACGTCAACGTGCGTGGCCTGTTCCAGGTGACGCGCGCCGCGGTACCTCTGCTCAAGAAGGGCGAGCACCCCTGCGTAGTCAATACCGCCAGCATCGTCGGCTTGCGCCCCGGTCCGCAGCCCCTGCCCTATGCCGCGAGCAAGGCCGCCGTGGTCAACATGACCAAGACCCTCGCCTGGAACCTGGGTCCCGAGATCCGCGTCAACGCCGTTGCGCCAGGCTGGATGGAAGGCGACTGGATGCAGCGCATGCTCAAGGACAAATACCAGGACCTGATGGCCAAGCGTGCGAAAGCGACGCCGCTCAAGCGCTGCGTCACCGCGGACGACGTGGCGGAGTCCATGATGAGCCTCGTCCAGGGCAACCGTTTCGTCACCGGCGAGATCGTCGTCATCGACGGCGGCTTCACGGCTTCGACCTGAAGGAGTAAGTAAAAGTGATTGAAGGCGTCGTACCCTTCCCGCTCGAGTACGCGACGATGTGCCGCGCCAAGGGCTATTGGCGGGACAAGGCTCTGGCGCATGAGTTCGCGGTAGTGTTCACGAACTTTGCGGACCGCGTCGCCGTCATCGATGGCGACGCGCGCTACACGTACGCCGACGTCGATCGCATCAGCGATCGTCTCGCACTGAACCTGCTGGAGCTTGGCCTTGGGCCTCTGCAGGCCGCGGTGCTGCAACTGCCCAACGTCGCCGAATTCATCTTCCTGTATTTTGGCTTGCAGAAGATTGGCGTTATCCCGATCGCGGCGCTGGCGACTCATCGTTATGGCGAGTTGAGCCAATTCGTACGCATCGCTTCGGCCGCGTCCTGTTTCTATCCGGAAAGCCAAGGTGATTTCCAGTTCGGCCCGATGGTAAAGCGCGTTCAGGACGAATTCGGATCGCTGAAATGGCGCATCGTACTGGGCCGCGCGGGGCCGGGCGAGCATTCCCTCATGCAGCTGATCGAGCGTGAACCGACACTGCCGCATTCGGCGCTCGACGGGGTTGTGCTCGACCCGACCGATCCGGCCATCTACCAGCTCTCCGGCGGCACTACCGGCGTGCCCAAGCTCATCCCGCGCACCCATAACGACTACGCCTACAACTCCAAAACGGCGGCGTCAGTATGCGGGGTGACAGGAGACTCGGTATTGCTGTTGGTGATTCCGATTGCGCATAACCTCGCCCTGGCCTGCCCCGGCATCCAGGGATTTTTCTTCAATGGCGGCAAGGTTGTGCTGTCCGCCAGCGCCAAACCCGAGGACATGTTCAGGTTGATCCAAAAGCATGGCGTGACCCACCTGAAGGTTGTGCCTGCGCTGCTGATCCGCCTGATCAACAGTCCGGTGATTGGCAATTTCGACCTCTCCACGCTCAAGGTGATCCAGAGCGGCGGCCAGCGCATGCAGCCGGAGGTGCGCCTTCGTACCAAGCAGCTGATCCCGAGTGTCACCGTGCAGGAGAACTTCGGCATGTCCGAAGGGATGTTGTTCTTCGTGCGCCTCGACGATCCAGAGGAAGTGCGTCTGAAGACCTGCGGACGGCCGATCTGTCCGGATGACGAGGTGCGGCTGGTCGACGATGATGGCAGCGAAGTGGCGACTGGCGAGGTCGGTGAACTGACCTGCCGCGGCCCCTATACGATTCGGGGCTACTTGCGCGTGCCCGAGTACAACGCCAAGCAGTTCACTGCCGACGGCTTTTACTGCTCGGGCGACCTGATGCGCCTGCATCCGTCGGGAAACTACGTCGTCGAGGGACGCAAGAAAGATCTGATCAACCGCGGCGGCGAAAAGATCAGCGCCGAGGAAGTCGAGAACCTGATCCTCATGCACCCGGCCGTTCAGAACGTCGCCTGCGTCGCAATGCCCGACCCGAACCTGGGCGAGAAGATGTGCGCGTGTGTCATCCCGCGCGACGGTCACACGCTTACGCTCAAGGAACTCGCCGCATTCCTGCACGAAAAGGAAATCGCCCGCTTCAAGCTGCCGGAGCGGCTCGAACTGATGCGCGATTTTCCCGTGTCCACCTTCGGCAAGGTGTCGAAGAAGTCGCTGGTCGAAATGGTCAGCAAGAAACTGGAAATGGAGCGCGCATGAGAATCATCGATCTGCATTGCTATCCCGGCACGAGCGAATGGATCACGGCCCAAGGGCCCTACGTCGACGCGCTTGCCAAGTACTGGAACAAGACGTGGGCGGCCAAGCCGGAAACCGATGTGCTCGACGAGTTTGCCGGCGCCGGAGTCGAGGCGGTGTTGGTCGCGCTCGATCTGGAAACGACGATTGCAACGCCGCCCTGCACCAACGAATACGTGCATGCGATGTGGAAGCGCCACCCCAAACGCATCATCCAGGCGTGGGGCGCCGTCGAGCCTGCGAAGGGCGAGATCGCCATTCGGCAGGCGAGAAAGGCCATCAAGGAACTCGGCTTTATCGGCCTGCACTTCCATCCGATCATGCAGCACTTCGCGGTCAACGACCCGCGCTACTACCCGCTGTTCGAGGAACTCAGCGCGATCGGCGCCGCGGTGATGATCGACGTCGGCACGACCGGCATGGGGGCGGGCATGCCGGGCGGCATGGGCGCACGCATCCGGCACGCGCATCCATCGGCTATCGATGACCTCGCGGCCGACTTTCCAAAGCTCAAGATCATCATGGCGCACCCGGGCTGGCCGTGGGTGGACGAAACGACGGCGGTCGCGCTGCACAAGGGCAATGTCTTCTGGGAAATGTCCGGTTGGGCGCCGAAGTATTTCCCGGGCAACCTGAAAATCGACATGCGCGCTCGTCTGCAGGACAAGATCATGTTCGGCAGCGATTACCCCAGCATGCCTTACGAGCGCATCCTTCGCGAATGGGGCGAGTTGGGCTACAAGGATGAGGTCATGGAAAAGATCATGCACAAGAATGCGGAGCGCGTTCTCGGCCTTTAGGCGCATCCAGCGCACGCGTTCGGCGTAACGCCAGTTCAACCGCGACAAGAGACGAAGCCCGGTGCGGTGACCGACCGGAGCGCGCGTTTCGCCACGACAACGAGGATTTCGGCAATGCAACGAGGTGATCTTCCCCTGGTGGTCGATTTCCACGTCCACATGCTCGTGAAGGAGGTCTTCGCGGCTTCCACCAACAAGACCGTATTCACCGGTTTCGGCGAGAGCCCGGCCGGGGCGCCACGACCGGGTGTGCAGCAACTCATGGGCAGGATGTTCGACCCCAAGGCCGAACTCGAGGACATGGATGAGCGCGGCGTTGACATCAGCGTGGTCAGCGCGAGCACCGTCCTGCAGGGGACGTCGTGGGCCGATCCGGCAACCGACCTCGAACTATGCCGGCGCTGCAACGATCAGGCGGCCGATTGGATGGAGCAGTTCCCCGACCGTTTTGTCGGCAGCTTTGTGCTGCCATTGCAGGATGTCCCACTCGCGCTCACCGAACTCGAACGAGCAGTAAAGACGCTGAAGCTGAAGGTCGGGAACATCTCGTCCAGCTACAACGGCATTTACATGGGCGACCCTCTCTTCCACTTATTCTGGGAGGCGATCAACGAACTCGACGTGCCGGTGTGGATCCATCCCGAGGGCGTGCGCGATCCGTGGTTCCAGCGCTATGCCTTATGGAATTCGGCCGGGCAGTCGATCGAGGAAACCAAGTGCATGACCTCGCTCGTCTACGAAGGCGTAATGACTCGATTTCCCGACCTCAAGGTCGTGGTGGCCCACGGCGGCGGCTATTTCCCGCACTACATGGGACGCATGGACCGCAATACCCTGAACCGGCCCGATACCGTCCGCAACACCGGCGGGAGGACACCCAGCGCGTTCCTGCGCTCGTTCTACTACGACACCTGCGTTTACGATCCGCAGGTCTTGAAAGTGCTGCTGGAGCGCGTCGGCGCGGATCGGCTGGTGCTGGGCAGCGACTATCCCGTGGGCGAGAAGGATCCGGTCGGCTGGCTCCGAGAGGCAGGCGTTTCCGGGGCCGACCTCGCCATGATTGCCGGCGGCAACGCGGCCCGCATCCTTGGGCTGCCTGCGAGGGCGAGACGCGCCGCCTAACGTCGCGGCGCGCGTTTGGGCGGGTCCGCCGGGGACAGCCCTTTGATTTGTAGTGCGAGCAGCCGCTTGAGGTCCGCCAGCCCCACTTCGGGGTCGGGGCGGGCACTGACGATCCAGGAACGGACTGCCGCGGAGTAAACAAAGAAGAAATGGCGCGCGATGAAGGCGGCCGGCTCCTTGGACAGGATGCGGCGCTCGCTCTGCACTGTTTGTACCAGCTGCTCGATGCCGTCGATCAGCCCCTGACGAATCTGCAGGAAGGCCTCCGCCTGCTTTCCCGTCGAGTAAAAGGTGAGTTCCTGCAGCAGGATCCGCGACAGCACCGGATTGGTGGCGAAATAACGATAGTGGAGTCGGAATACCGCGATTACCTGCTCCGCCAATGTGTCGTCGGGCTGCGGTTCACGCAATGCGGCAGCGGTCAGTGCGGCGAGTTCGTCGTTGAAAATAAGGAAGACGAGGTCGCGCTTGTCCTCGGCATAGTTGAACAGCGTGCCGATGCCGACGTGCGCCTTCTGGGCGATTTGCCTCATTGTCGCGGCCGTGTAACCGCGGCGCTTGAACAGATCGGCCGCCGCCGCGCGAATGCGCTGCCGTTTTTCGAGCTTATTCTGCTCGCGCAGGCCCACTACGCCCTTCGAGTTGGAAACGACGCGAGTTTTAGAGATGGGGCCAATTTTCATGTTCGCGACGTTCGGCGCAAATCGGAGGACGACCAGAGCGGCGCGATGGGCGAGCAATTCTGAAATGCTTCGAGCGCGACGGCGGATGATACGACGAATCCGCGCGATCAGGGATGCATTGTACTTTTTGCTGACCTGCCTGACGAAGTCAATCGCTGCGATTGTGCATTTAATTTTTTCGTATTCGCGACACGGCATCTTTGCTGCGATGCATCACGACATTGCGCCGTCAAAACAGGGTGCGTTGCTTGACAAGGCCCGATGCTGCTTATAAATTGAACATGTTCGGAAATAGTCATTCTCGCGTTGGCGGCTTTCCTCGCATTGGCCAATCCGGTCCCTTCACGTTGCACGCGCGGCTTTTATCACGCGAACACGAGATTTCGCTGCGATGACCCAAGTGCTCGTTCTGCTAGCGATGCCGGAAAACGTCAGGATGCAGTACTACGACGGCATCAAGGCGAAGTTTCCGGAACTGACCGTCAACGTGGTAGATCATCACAGCAAGGTCGACCCGTACATCAGGTCGGCTGACATCCTGATGACGTTCGGGCCGATGATGTCCGAACACGTCCTTGAAAAGGCCGCGAATCTGAAATGGATCCAGGCGCTGGGCACCGGCGTGGACGGCATTGTCGACCGGCCCTCGCTCGGCAAGGACGTCGTCGTCACCAATCTGCACGGGGTCCACGGCGCGCCGGTCTCCGAAGCGGCGTTCATGTCCATGCTCGCGCTCAGCCGACAGTTGCCGCGCTCCGTGCGCAACCAGGCCGCGCGCCGGTGGGAACGCTTCCCCGCACGACTGCTCAAGGACAAGACCGTCGGCATTTTCGGCGTCGGCGTCATTGCCGAGGAGCTGGCCCCCAAGTGCAAAGCATTCGGCATGACGGTGGTCGGCATCTCGTCGGCAACGCGCGAGGTGCCCGGATTCGACACTGTGTACGCACGCGATGAATTGATCGAAGCAGTGCGGGACCTCGACTATCTGGTGCTGCTGACACCGTACACACCTGCGACGCATAACAGCGTCGACGCCAAGGTGTTGGCGGCGATGAAGCCCGGCGCCTACCTCGTCAATCTTGCGCGCGGTGGCGTCGTGGATGAGGCAGCGCTTATCGATGCTTTGAAGAGCAAGCGCATTGCCGGCGCGGCACTGGACGTCTTCGCGCAGGAGCCATTGCCGGCAGAACATCCGTTCTGGGACATGGACGAGGTGATCATCACCGCGCACCAGGGTGGTTTCTGCGACGTCTACGTCGATTTTGCGCTGCCGGTGATCGAGGAGAACCTGCGCAGGTTCCTCGCCGGAGACACCGCCGGCATGACCAACCTGGTCAAGCGCTGAGCTTGCCGCGACGCACCGAGGAGGACGCTGCCATGGCGGAGGCCGCAGAGCGCATCAATACCCCGATCTCCACTGCGGAGCTGGAACGGCGCTGGGCGACCGTGCGCGCCGCGATGGCCGAGCAGCGCGTTGACGTGCTGCTGATGCAGGCCAACAATGATTTCATGGGTGGCTATGTCAAGTACTTCACCGATTTGCCCGCCACCAACGGCTATCCGGTTACCGTAGTCTTTCCGCGCGATGAGCGCATGACCGTGGTCGGACAGGGGCCCGCAGGGGTGGTGCGAGAGTTGCCGCCCGAGGGAGACGGTGTGCGCCGCGGCGTCGCCAGGTTTATGGGCACGCCGAGCTACGCGTCCTGTGCCTATACGGCCGGTTACGATGCGGCACTCGCCGAGAGGGCTTTGGAGCGCTTCGCCGACGGCACCGTTGGCCTGCTCGGGACAGCGGCAATTTCATTCGCGCTGGTCGATCACCTCCGGCGCGGCAAGCTGTCGAAGGCAATGTTCATCGACGCCTCCGACCTGGTAGACCGGATCAAGGCAGTGAAAAGCGACGAGGAAATCGGCCTCATCCGCGACACTGCGCTCATGCAGGATGCCGCGATGGAAGCCGTATTCGCCGCCATCCGGCCCGGCATGACAGACTTGGAAGCCGCTGGCATCGCGGAGCAGTTCGGGCATGGCCAAGGAAGTGAGCAGGGACTTTTCCTCTGCGCGTCGGGGCCCGTCGGCACGTCGACCTTCTTCGGCAACCGTCATCTGCAAAATCGAGTGATCCGCGCTGGCGACCATTTCACTCTGTTGATCGAAAACAGCGGCGCCGGCGGGTTCTATACCGAGATTGGCCGCACCTGCGTGCTCGGCAAGGCTTCACAGGAAATGAAAAACGAATTCGAGTTCATCCTCGAAGCGCAGAGGTTCACCCTGAGCCTCCTTAAACCTGGCGCCTCCTGCAAGGATGCCTGGGAGACGTACAATCATTTCTTGCGCGACAACGGCAAGCCCGAGGAAAAGCGCCTGCACTGCCACGGTCAGGGCTACGACATGGTCGAGCGCCCACTGCTGCGTTTCGACGAAACCATGCCGCTCGCGAGGAACATGGTCATGTCTGCGCATCCGTCGTACGCCACGGCGGGCACCTATAGCTGGGTTTGTGACAATTTCCTGATTGGCGAAAGCGGAGTCGTCGAGAAGTTGCACAAACTCCCGCAAAGAATATTCGAGCTCGGTTAAGGTTGGCGCAATTCGCTGACCACAGGCGCCGACCATCCCGCCCCATTTACAGAATTCAAGGAGAAAGAAATCATGCAGATCGGACAAATGTCTCGGACGTTGCGCTGGATTGCCGCATCCGCGATAGCCATGGGTTTGCTCGCGGGAAACGCACGGGCGGAAGAATTCGAATTGAAGGTCTCGCATTTTCTCCCTCCCAATCACACGTTTCACAAGGAACTGCTGCGCTGGGGAGAAGAACTCTCGAAAAAATCGAACGGGCGGCTCGTCCTCAAGGTGTTCCCTGCCGGGCAAATGGGACCGCCGCCCCGCCAGTTCGATCTGGTCAGGACCGGCGTCGCCGACATGGCCATCGGACTGACCGGAAGCACGCCCGGGCGCTTCCCCCTGACGGAGCTGTCGAACCTGCCATTCACGGTAAACGAAAGCGCCAAGACTTCGAAGGCGCTGACGGAACTCGCGCCGAAGTACCTGGCTTCCGAGTTCGCGGGCGTCAAGATCCTCTATCTCATGACGACCACGCCGCTCAAGTTCCACATGGCGTCGAAGAAGATCAACACGATGGCGGACTTCAAGGGTCTGCGTATCCGGTACGCCGGCGAAATATTTGCCGAGTCCGTGAAGGCATTCGGTGCGGTCCCGCTGGCGGTGCAGCCGGGGGATGTCGTCGATGCCATGGGCAAGGGCACGATCGATGGCGCGCTATTTCCCTTCGAGGGCGCTCAGAGCTTCCAGGTTGGCACCGTTGCCAAGTACTCGTACGAGCCGGGCATCAACGCGGCGAGCTTTTTCCTGGTGATGAATCCGAACAGCTACGAAAAGCTGCCGCCCGATCTGCGTGCGCTGATCGACCAGACGACGGGGCCATCTGCGGCCGCGCATGTCGGTCGATTGCTCGACGATGCGGAGGTCGAAGGCCGCGCCTACATGACGTCCAAGGGCGTGCAGATCATTTCATTCTCAGCAGCTACCCAAACCGAGATGCAGGCTGCGGTAAAGCCGGTCGTCGAGGATATGCTCGGGAAACTCGAGGCGAAGGGCCAGCCGGCCCGCGCGATCCTTGACGCATTGCTGAAAGCACGCTGAGCGCTACCTCGGCAGCGCCTTGCCGAGAATGGTCAGCGGCCACGGCGCGTTGTCGTCCCAACGATTCCGGAGCAATGCCATGCCACAAGACGTCTGGATAGCCCGGATGGTCAAGGTCACGTCCTTTATCGCGGCCATCGCGCTGATTGCCATGATGCTCACAACGGTGGCAGACGTCGCCATGGCCACCCTGTTCAAGCGCCCGATCATCGGCGCGTACGACATGGTTGAAACGATGCTCGTCGTCTCGGTTTTCCTGGGAATTCCCGCGACATTCCTCCGTAACGGCAACATCGTAGTCGACGTCGTCGACTTCTTCGTTTCCAAGGGGGCGGTGCGAAGACTGAAGCAACTGGCACAGATCCTGACCCTCGTTTTCCTGCTCCTGCTGTTCTGGAACATGATCACTGCGACGCTTGACGCCTACAGGTTCGGCGGCAAAAAGCAGGAGCTCGGGGTGCCGCTTTGGGTGCTGTGGCTTCCCATGCTGCTGGGCGTGCTGATGTCGGCAATTGCGGTCCTCACGTCGCTTATCGGTGGATCGCAACGCGAGGATGGCGGGGAACGCTAGCCGTGTCCGTTCAATTGATCGGCATCATCGGCATGCTCGCGCTGCTGTGTCTCATCTTCATGCGCATACCGGTGGCGATCTGCATGGGTCTGGTCGGCTTCTTCGGCTATGCCGCGATCGAGGGCTGGCAACGTGCGGCTTTCGTGCTTGGCTCGACTCCCTTCGACATCGCGTCGGGATATGCGCTTTCGGTAGTGCCGCTGTTCGTCCTGATGGGCGAATTGGGCTCGGCGTCCGGCATGTCGTCCCGTCTGTTTCGCGGGACCAGCTCCCTCTTCGGCGGCACGCGCGGCGCATTGGCGTATGCGTCGATCGGCGCCAACGCGGCGTTTGGCGCGGTTTGCGGATCATCGGTGGCCTCCGCGGCGACGATGACGCGGATCTGCGTGCCCGAGATGCGGCGGCTGAACTACGACGACCGCCTGTCGACGGGCTCCGTCGCTGCAGGCGGCACGCTGGGTATCCTGATTCCGCCGTCGCTGATTTTCGTCATTTACGCCATGATCGCGCAGCAATCCGTGCCCAAGCTATTCGCCGCGGGACTGATCCCCGGTCTGGTGCTGACAGGTTTGTATATCCTCGTGGCCGCGCTCGTGGTTCTGTTCAGGCCAGGCTGGGCACCCAGAGGCGAGTCGCTGCCGTGGGCGCAGCGTCTGAGCGATGTGCTGGGCATGTGGGAATTCGTCCTGCTCTTCGGCGTCTCGGTGGGTGGAATCTACGCGGGCTTTTTCAGCCCGACCGAAGCCGCCGCCATCGGTTCGTTCCTGGCCCTGGTGGTCGGCGTCGTTCAGGGAAAATTGAAGGGGCCGGCGTTGTGGGAATGCTTCGTCGCGACGCTGAAAACCAGCTGCATGCTGTTCATGATCATCGTCTGCGCCATCATTTTTTCTTATTTTGTGGTCCAGGCGCGGCTGCCCGAGATACTGGTCGCATGGACGCAGCGGATGGGCTTCTCGCCTACCGCGCTGATGTTGACGCTGATCCTGGCCTACGTCGTGCTGGGCTGCTTTCTCGAAGGCATCGGCCTGGTCCTGATCACCGTGCCCGTGTTCCTGCCGGTCGTCGTGGCGAGCGGTTTCGATCCGATCTGGTTCGGCGTAATCGTCGTCATCGTCGTGGAACTGGGCTTGATCCATCCCCCCGTTGGCATGAATCTCTTTGTCATCCAGGCACAACTTCCCGAAGTCCCGATCCTGTCCATCTACAAGGGCACGATACCGTTCCTGATTGCCCCGATCGTGCTGATCGCGTTGCTGATGGTCATGCCGCAAATCGCCCTGTACCTGCCACAACTGCTTTACGGAAATTAACGTTCCATCATGTCAATCGTCCGGAAACCCCATACTGGCGCGGGTTTTGCGGAGACCCGGGTGCGTCGACGCAGCAATACCGGCTGAAACTCTGCGCAATAGGCAATTAGTGCTCGCGCTGGTTGCCTGTCAAGAACGAAAAATGGACGATCCTGGTCCACTTCGTGCAAGTAGTCGTCAGCCAATTTTTCTGTTGTCGGATTTATCCTTCTTGATCACCGTCGATTCGCGGCGCGGCGCCGACGATCAGTCGATCCGTTCGTACGCCGGCAGCGTCAGGAACTCGACGAACGTGTCGTTGTTGACGAGTTCGGCAAAGATCTGCGCCGCGTCGTCGTATTTGGCGTCCCCGTAGGCGGCACCCAGCTGTTCACGGATTTTCCGCATCTCCTCGGGAATCATCGCGGCCACCATCTCGCGGGTGATCTTGCGGCCGTCGTCGAGCTTGCCCTTCGGCGAGCGAATCCACTGCCAGATTTGCGACCGCGAAATCTCCGCGGTCGCGGCGTCTTCCATCAGATTGAAAATCGGAACCGCGCCCTGACCCACCAGCCAGGCGCCGACGTACTGGATTGCGACGTTGATGTTGAGGCGAACGCCCTTTTCGGTGATCGGCGTTTCAGGCTCGAAGCGGACGAGGTCGGCCGCGGTCACCTTCACGTCCTCGCGCTTCTTGATGGCGATCTGATTCGGCGTCGGCATCAGCCGGTTGAATGCTTCCGTCGCCACCGGCACCAGGCCCGGGTGCGCGACCCACGTGCCGTCGTGCCCGTAGGTCGCCTCGCGCTCCTTGTCCACTTTCACCTTGGCGAACGCCTCGGCATTCGCCGCCTCGTCATTCTTGACCGGAATCTGCGCGGCCATCCCGCCCATCGCGTGGATATTGCGGCGGTGGCAGGTCTTGATCACGAGTTCGGCGTAGCTCTTCAGGAAGTGCGTGGTCATCGTCACCAGCGCACGGTCGGCGAGGCAGAAATCCTTGTTGTGCCGAAATTTCTTGATGCACGAAAAGATGTAGTCCCATCGACCGCAGTTGAGGCCCGCCGAGTGCTCGCGAAGTTCATACAGGATTTCGTCCATCTCGAACGACGCCAGGATCACCTCGATCAGTACCGTCGCCTTGATCGAGCCTTGCGGCACGCCAACCTCGTTTTGCGCCATCACGAAGATGTCATTCCACAGCCGCGCTTCGAGGTGACTTTCGAGCTTCGGCAGGTAGAAGTAAGGTCCGCTGCCACGCGCGAGCAATTCCTTCGCGTTGTGGAAGAAGTACAGCGCGAAATCGAAAATGCCTCCGGACATCGGCAGGCCATCTATCTTCACGTGCTTTTCCGGCAGATGCCAGCCGCGCGGTCGCACGAACAACGTCGCCAACTTGTCGTTCAGCTTGTATGCCTTGCCTTCCGGCGACACGTAGTCGATGCGCCGGCGGATCGCATCGCCCAGGCTGATGTGGCCCTGCAGATTGTTGTCCCAGCGCGGCGTGTTCGCGTCCTCGAAGTCGGCCATGAACACCTTGGCGCCGGAATTGAGCGCGTTGATGATCATCTTGCGGTCGACGGGTCCGGTGATCTCCACGCGGCGGTCCTGAATGTCGGCGGGAACGCCGGCGCACGTCCAGGCACCGTCTCGGATCGCCCGCGTCTCGGGGAGGAAGTCTGGCAGCTTGCCGGCGTCAAGCTCGGTTTGGCGGGCGACGCGGCGCGCCAGGAGTTCGGCGCGGCGGCCGCCGAATGCACGTTGCAGCTTGGCGGCGAATGCGACCGCTTCCGGCGTCAGAATCCGCGCGTATTCCGGGGTGATGCGGCCGCTGATTTCGATGCCGGGGCCGTAGCTCTGCGTACTCATTGGAAAGTCCTCGTTCGGCGGGTTTCGGGGAGCGCCGCACCGCCCGGGTCATCGAAATGTGGCGTCGGCATGCGTCGTTTGTGAAAGTGGCTTTCAGATTTTTTATTCTAGCGGATTTCGGCCTCGGGCGCGAGCGGATAACCCGGCGCGAAGCACCGCAACAATCATTTTCCGATCAAAGCCTTGCACCGTTTCTTCGAAACCGGCTCAGCGTCGCGCGCGTACACGACTTCCGGTCCGTCCTCCGCGTCCTGCCATACGCCGATCGCAACGAAGCCGAGCTCGATCCCTCCCGGCGGCCAAGGACGCAGGTATTCGGGATCGGGCGTGGTATGAAAGTTGATGTGGCCGATGGCGACTCCATCGGCGCGGCGGACGATCGCGCGCGGCACCC
>JAAFGU010000313.1 GCA_010365205.1 Aromatoleum sp.
CTTCTGGCGCCCGGCAATCGAACAAGCCGGCTCCGGCCGTGTCGCCATCCCCGTCGCCCCCGCAACTCGCGCCGGGCGGCAATTCCGCGCCCCGTTGATCGTCGCGTGATCGGCGCGGCCAGGCGGGCTGAAAGCGCGAGTGCTGCGCCGGCGCCGCTCCTCCGCCGACTGGCGGCCCTGAGCTACGAGGGGTTGCTGCTCACAGCGGTCATCCTGATCGTCGGATTCCTGATCATGCCGCTCGTGTCGCCCACGCCCGCCGCCACCCACTCGTTGCAGGTGCCTGATCTGCCGGCGCGCGTCATCGCGTTCTGCGCCGTTTTTGCCGCCGGCGCGCTGTATTTCGCGTGGTCGTGGAGCGGCGGCCGCCGGACGCTGCCGATGAAGACCTGGCATATGGCCGTCGTCCGGGCGGACGGTTCGCCGCCGCACCGCGCCGGCGCGCTATCTCGTCGCGTGGATCGGACCTGCGAGTGCGGTCGCCGCCTACCTGGTCTTGAAGCCCGCCGGCCTTGGCGCGCATGCGGCGTGGCTCATCGGCCTCAACTTCGTGTGGGCGTTTGGCGACCCCGGCCGTCTGTTTCTGCACGATCGCCTTGCCGGGACCCGCGTGGCGGCTGCGTGAAACCGGAATCGCGGAACCGATGCTCCTATCTGAGCGGACGCGCCAGCGCGACGCCGACCGCGATCAACCCCATTCCGGAAAATGCGAGCGCGTCAAGCGTTTCGCCGAACATCAGCCATGCCGCCACTGCCGTCACCGCCGGGACGAGGAAGAAGAGCCGCGCGACGTTGGCGGCAGCGCCATGGCGCAGCAGCCAATAGAGCAGGCTGATGGCGCCAACCGACAGCACGACAACCGACCATCCCAGCGCAAAGATGAACTCGCGCGTCCACTGCACGCCCGTCCCTTCGAACAGCAGGCAAAGCGGCAGGTAGACGAGCGCGCATGCGGTGAACTGGATCACCGCGCCGCTGCGCAGATCGACATGCGAGCAGAAGCGCTTCTGATACAGCGTGCCGATGCTGATGCCGGCCAGAGCGAGGGCAGACGGAAGCAGGCCGGAGAGGTCGCCCGAAAAATTCAGCTTGTGGCGGACGACGAAATACACGCCGACGAGGCCCATCAGCAGCCCGATCGACTGCCGCGGCACGACGCGCTCGCCAAACCAGGCGCGCGCCAGCAGCACGGTGAGGATGGGCTGCAGCCCTACCAGCATCGCGCTGGTGCCCGCCGGCATGCCGCCCGCAAGAGAAACGAACACGCCGCCGAGATAGACGCCGTGCACCAGCCACGCCGAGATCGCGACGTGCGCCACCTGCGCCGGCGTCCGCGGCCACGTGGCGCCCGTCGCCACAGCCACCCCAAGCATCAGCGTCGCGACCAGCGCGAACCGGTACAGCAGGAACGTCAGCGGCGGCGCGTGCGGGAGACCGTATTTGGCCGCGATGAAGCCCGTGCTCCACAGCAGCACGAACAACGCGGGAAACAACGTCTGGCCGCGCGCGGGCGCCGCGGCGGCGTCAGCCACATGCGGTCCGGTGGAGGTCGGGGCGAAAAATTTCCATCATCCGGTCGGGCCGCGCCAGCGAGCCGCGCACGGCGCGTTCGACGGTCTCGCGGGGAATCCCCGCCGACCAGTAGCTCTCGACGAGAAACGCATGGAACACGTCGAGGTCGACGCACTCGCGCGCGGTCGCGATTTCGTGGCGGCCGCGCCGGACCGAGTGGGGCTCGTCGAGCAAAAGCGAGGACACGCGGCGGCCCGCGTCAGGGCCTCGAGGCCGGGTTCGCAGCGTCGTAACGAGCCATGCTGTCGACGATCTCGCGCTTCGCTTCCTCGGCATCGGTCCAGGACGAAATGCGGACCCACTTGCCGGGTTCGAGGTCCTTGTAGTGCTCGAAGAAGTGGGCGATCTGCTGCGTCGCGATCTCGGGCAGGTCGCGCGGCGACTGGATGGCTCGGTAAAGGCCGGACAGCTTGTCGATGGGGACCGCGAGAATCTTCGCGTCGCCGCCGGCTTCGTCCTCCATTTTCAGCATCCCGATCGGGCGGCAACGGACGACGACGCCGGTGATCAGCGGCACCGGCGACAGCACCAGCACGTCGCAGGGATCGCCGTCATCGGACAGCGTGCGCGGGATGTAGCCGTAGTTGCAGGGATAGTGCATCGACGTCGCCATGAAGCGGTCGACGAATACGGCGCCCGTTTCCTTGTCGACCTCGTACTTGATCGCGTCCCCGTGCATCGGGATCTCGATGATGACGTTGCAGTCGTTTGGGACGTCCTTGCCGGGCGGAACGCGGTCGAGGTTCATGGGTAGCAAAAAAGCTGGAGAGAGGGGTAATATGGAATTATACCGGCCGCCACGAGGCCGACGCGGAGTCGATCATGACCCTTGCCCTCGCCTTGCTCCTGGCCACCGTTGCGGCTCCGCCCGCGCACGCGCAGACGCAGATGGAGGCAGCCCCGCTCGTGACGCCGTTTTCCACCGGCAAACCGGGCGCTGCCCCGCCCGCGCCCTGGGGCCCCGTTCAAATCTCCGCCAACAAGACACCCACCGAATACCGGCTGGTCACTGACCAAGGGATGATTGTCCTCAACGCGCGTGCCGATGCGGCGGCGAGCGGTCTCGGCCACCCGGTCGCGTTCGACGTCCACAGCGCGCCGATGCTCGAATGGCGCTGGAAAGTGAGCAAGCTGATCGAGGCCGCGGACAACAGCGACGCGACGAAGGAGGATTCGCCGGCGCGGATCATCCTCGAGTTCGACGGCAACAAATCGAAGTTGCCGTTTAAGGATCGGGCGTTCTTCGCGCTCGGGAAATCGCTCGCCGGTCACGACGTCCCGTATGCGACGCTGATGTACGTGTGGACCACGCGGGGCGCGGTCAACGCCGTGATTCCCAATCCGCGCACGAGCCGGGTACAAATGATCGCCGCGGCCAGCGGGGCCGCCGGAATCGGCGCGTGGCAGACGGTGAAGCGCAACGTCGTCGAGGACTTCCGACGCGCCTACGGCGAGGATCCGGGGCAGCTGATGGCCGTCGGCGTGTTGACCGATACCGACAATACCGGCGCGAGCGTCGAAGCCTGGTACGGCGACATCCGCTTCCTGCCCGCCAGCCCGTGACGGCGGCGGGGCAAGTCACGATCGGCCGCTGACGCTGCCGCGGCCGGAATTGGGGCGGCGGGACCTTGCGGCCGGCCATCACCCATGGACTCTCTCCCTTCCCAGCCGACGATCGTCGAACAAGCCTATCGCGCGATCCTCGACGCGATCTGCGACGGCCGTCTCGAACCGGGCGAGCGCCTGACGCAGGAGAACGTCGCCAGAAAACTGTCGGTGTCGCGGCAACCGGTCGGCCAGGCGCTGCTTCTGTTGAAACAGCAGAAATTCGTCTGTGAGGCCGGGCGTCGCGGCCTGATGGTGGCCCCGCTCGACCGCGACTTCCTGCGCTGGGTCTACGAACTCCGGCTCGGGATCGATCCCCTCGCCGCCGCCGGTGCCGCGCGCAACGCGGCGCCCGCGGCG
>JAAFGU010000314.1 GCA_010365205.1 Aromatoleum sp.
AACGCGTACGACGGCAGGTGGTCGGTGACGCGATCATGCGAGAAGTTCCTGGACGTCGATGCGTTCACCGACCAGCTCGTCACCACCCTTCGCGGCGGCGAAATCGCGATCGAGCGCGGCAAGGTCAATCAACCCGGCTACCTGACGCTCCATGGCAAGGTGGGCGACGACGGCACATTGACCCTGACCGGTTACGCGATCTCGCGCTCCAAGCGAAACTTCGGGCGCGAAGTGCAGGCTTCGATGACCGGCAGCCTGGCGCGCGACCCACCCATGCTGACCGGCGGTTGGGGCGGACGGCGTTGCACGTTCACTCTCGGGCGAGTGTCGGGCTGAGCCTCAGGCTGAACCGTCGCAGGCCACCGTGAGGCTCGCGCCGTGGGACGACGCCACCTTCGCATAGAATGGAAAGCCCGCGTTCGTTCTGCGCGCGGACCGGTGATCTTCGTTGTCGGCGAGTCGGTGCGATGCCGACGCGACGTGGCGGCCGCCCCGCGATCGTTTCGGGCCGGGCGATCGACGCGCGCCCGCGTTTCATCGGGGCCAGTGCGCGATAAAATCGCGCTGCGCCTGCGTCTCCGGCGAATGCGCTCCGGCGCGGCTATTTGCCATCACCCGCCATTTGCGGTCGACCAGCGCCAGCGCCTCGTCCGCGCTGAATCCGTGGTCCACCAGGAGGCAGCCCGCGACCGTGCCAGTACGGCCGATCCCGCCCCGGCAGTGCAGGTAGGTTCCGGCCCCCGTCGCCACGCTGGCATCGATCGCATCGAGCGTCGCACGCATCGCCGCGATCGACGGCACGCCGAAATCGGCGATCGCGAATCGCCGGTGGGTGATTGCGGCGCCGCGTGCCGCCGCGCGGTCCTGCAGCAACGCGGCGTACGGCGCGAGGGAATCGCCGTCACCGGTGAGATCGACGAGATGGCGCACTCCGAAATCGAGCAGCGCCTCCATTCGCACACGACAGAGCCCGGGGTCGTCCGCTCCGGGATACTCGCCGGCAAGCAGGCGCACGGCAATGAGCCAATAGCAGTTGGCGTGCGGCCGCGGAAGGACGTCGCCCGGCGCCTCGAACAGGCGCTTGTCGATCCCGGCCATCGCGCGCGACGTTCGCCGCGGCTCAGTGCGCGAGGATCTTGGACAGAAAATCGCGGGTGCGCTCGCTCTTCGGGTGGCTGAAGAATTCCGCCGGCGAATTTTCCTCGACGATCTGCCCGTGGTCCATGAAAATCACGCGATCGGCGACCGAACGGGCGAAGCCCATTTCGTGCGTTACGCAGAGCATGGTGATGCCCTGCTTCGCGAGCTCGGTCATCACGTCCAGCACCTCGTTGATCATCTCCGGGTCGAGCGCCGAGGTCGGTTCGTCGAACAGCATGATCTTCGGCGTGAGGCACAGCGCGCGGGCTATCGCGACGCGCTGCTGCTGGCCGCCGGAAAGCTGCAGCGGATACTTCTTCGCCTGTTCGGCGATCTGCACCCGCGTGAGCTGCTGCAGCGCCCGCTCCTCGGCGTCCTTCTGCGACATCCGGCCCACCCACATCGGCGCGAGCGTCAGATTTTCGAGCACGGTCAGGTGCGGGAACAAGTTGAATTGCTGGAACACCATGCCCACGCTGCGGCGGATCGCCTCGATCGCCTTCAGGTCGTCGGTGAGCTCGACGCCATCGACGACGAGCCGTCCTTCCTGGTGCTCCTCGAGCCGGTTGATGCAGCGAATCAGCGTCGATTTGCCGGAGCCCGACGGTCCGCAGATGACAATGCGCTCGCCGCGCGCCACCGACAGATCGATGTCGCGCAGCACGTGGAACTCGCCGAACCATTTGTTGACCTTGGCAAACTCGATGATCGGGGCTTGTGCCTGCATGGTGGGTTCCGCGGGTATCGGATGGAAAAATGAATGGGACAACGAACGGGACAACGGTTCACTGGCGGCGGGTGCCGACGTTGAGGTGGCGTTCGATCCACCGGCTGTAGCGCGACATCGCGAAGCAGCACACGAAATAGACCGCCGCGACGAACAGCTGCCCCTCGAGGAAGAACTTGCGCCAGTTGGAGTCGCCCAGCGCCAGCTGCAGCGCGCCGGTGAGGTCGTACATGCTGACGATGGTCACCAGCGACGTGTCCTTGAAGGCGCCGATGAAGGTGTTCATGATCGCCGGCACCACCAGCCGGAGCGCCTGCGGCAGCACGATCTTGCGCGTCGTCTGCCAGTAGGTCAGGCCAAGCGACTGTGCGGCCTCGATCTGCCCTTTCGGCAGCGCCTGGAGGCCGCCGCGGACGACCTCGGCGAGATACGCGGCCGTGAACAGCGTAAAACCGACCAGTATCCGGATCAGCACGTCGATCGTCATGCCGTGCGGCATGAACAGCGGGAACATGAACGATGCCATGAACAGCACCGAAATCAGCGGAACGCCGCGGATCAACTCGACGTAGACCACGCAGATCGTGCGGATGAACGGCATGTGCGAGCGGCGGCCGAGCGCTACCAGGATCGACAGCGGAAACGCCATCACGATGCTCAGCGTCGACAGCATCAGCGTCAGCGGAAAGCCGCCCCAGCGCTCGGTTTCCACGACCGACAACCCGAACACGTCGCCGTACATCAGCACGAAGAATGCGGCGAGGACCGCGATCCACGCCCCGATGAGCCAGCGGCGCCAGAACGGCCGGTAGCAGCTCGCGACGATCAGCGCGATCATCAGCAGGCAGGCGACCAGTGGACGCCATTGCTCGGAGTACGGATAGCGGCCGAACAGAATCAGACGGTATTTCTCCGCGACGACGCCCCAGCAGGCGCCGATTGGGCCGACGGCGCGGCAGGCAGCGTTGTCGGGCCGCGCCACCGCGTTCCACACCGCCCACTCGAACAACGGCGGGAGGCAGTACGCCAGGAGCGCGAGCACGACGATCGTCGCGAGCGTATTGCGCCAGCCGTCGAACAGGTTGCGTCGCAGCCACGGCCACACGCCTTCGACCGCCATCGGCGGCGGGCGGCTTTGAATCGGCGCAAACACGGCGGCGGCGCTCATCGGGCGCTCACCGTTCCTTGATCGCCGCTTTGCGGTTGTAGAGATTCATGATCGCCGCGGTCAGCAGCGACAGCGTCAGATAGCACGCCATCACGATCGCGATGCACTCGATCGCGCGGCCGGTCTGGTTGAGCGACGTGGTCGCGATCGACACCAGGTCGGGATAGCCGACGGCAACCGCGAGCGAGGAATTCTTGGTCAGGTTGAGATACTGGCTGGTCATCGGCGGGATGATCACCCGCAGGGCCTGCGGCAGCTGCACCAGCCGGATCTCCTGCCCCCGGGTCAGCCCCAGCGCGGAGCTGGCCTCGTGCTGGCCATAGGGAACGGACTGGATGCCTCCGCGTACGATTTCGGCAATGTAGGATGCGGTATAAATCGACAGCCCGATCAGCACCGTGAGGAATTCCGGCGTCACCGAACCGCCGCCCACTAGGTTCAGCTCGGTTCTTTCGGGACTATCCATCACCATCGGCGCGCCACCGGCCC